>JAFYPJ010000010.1 GCA_017547545.1 Clostridia bacterium
AAGAGCTGCAAAATCATCCTGAATATTTAGAAGTAAACGAGCTTTACGGTGTATATTCGGAAATAAACCAAGCCATAAAGGATCCCGAAAGCCTTAGTGATGAAGAGCTTCTTTATATTACATCCCGATATAGTCTGTTATACGAAACCGTTGATTATACTGATAGCCTTATAGATGATATAAATTACAGTATATTGGACGAGCTTCCTGAAATGCCCGGACTTTTTACAGATATTTTGGATACAATGGTAAGCTCGCTTGCCGAAAGAGATATAGTGAAAATGCCCCCGGATTCGGCAGATTTTGTTAAAGAAATTATTATAGAAGAGTATATAAGTAGTATACCCAATATTGATTTCAACAAGCTATATATGGTAAGAGATATTAACCGCCCAAATTTATATATTATAATATCCGAATCCGGAGATCTGTATCTCAGAATATGGTACTACCCTGAAGCAAATCACAGCATAAGCCTCACTCCTGTATTTGAATACAATACGGGTAAATACAGTGAGCTTGTGCCCTTTGCTCCCACCTTGCTTGAAAAAGACAAGGATATATTTTCGGCAGATATACAGAAAATAGGCTGATTCTTTTTTAATACATTTATTACAATTAAAAATAAGGAGATAATTACAATGGTTAAGAATGATCGTTTTGAACGCATTTACAAACAAGGAATGTGTGCCCTTGAGATATGGGTTGACAGAGAAACAGGGGTTAACTATTTATACCGCCAAAGCGGCTATTCGGGCGGATTGACGGTTTTGCTTGACAGCGATGGCAAGCCTGTTATCACCCCTAATGAAAACAGTGAATCAAAATATCTATAATCCGTTGAAAAAACAAATTATTTGTTATTATTTTCTTGCATTTTCTACAAAATAATGTTATAATAAAATTTGATAAAATTATACATGGAGGTTGAAAATGAAACTTATTTACAACATCACAGACAAACCCAAATTCCCCCAGCTTCTGATCTTTGCTTTCCAGCAGGTTCTTGCTATCCTTGCGGCAACGATCGCTGTACCTGCTATTATCGGTAACGGAATGAGCCAATCCGCTGCTCTGTTCGGTGCAGGTATAGGTACTCTTATTTATCAGTTATTCACAAAATTCAAGAGCCCTGTTTACCTTGGCTCCTCCTTTGCATTTATCGGTTCGATGTTTGCGGCATTTGGCGGTGCGGCTTCTGCAGCTGCCGGCCATGTTGGACTTATTTTCGGTGCTGCTTTTGCCGGTCTTGTTTATGTTGTTATTGCTATTATAATCAAGCTTGTAGGCGTTAATTGGATCGAAAAGCTTATGCCTGCAGCGGTTATCGGCCCTACAGTTGCTATAATCGGTCTTTCCCTTGCAGGAAATGCAGTTGGCGACCTTTCTACAGGTAAAGTTTTGGTAGAGGGTGTTTCTGCATGCAGTCCTTATGTGGCAATCATTTGCGGTCTTGTAACTTTATTCTCCGTAATGCTCTTCTCTGTTTACGGTAAGAAAATGATGAAGCTTATACCCTTTATTCTCGGTATACTTGTTGGTTACATTGTTGCAACAATTTTCACGGTGATCGGTATTGCAACCGACAATGTTGCTCTTCAGGTAATTAACTTCTCGGTATTCAAGGGTATGGGATTCTTTGCAATTCCCGATTTCACCTTCCTCAATTTTGCAGAAGGCATCAAGGGAATCAACGGCAGTTTTATTGCAACAGTTGCAGTTGCATATATCCCCGTTGCATTTGTTGTATTTGCGGAGCATATTGCGGATCATAAAAATCTTTCAACAATCATTGATAAAAATCTTCTCAAGGAGCCCGGTCTCCACCGCACATTACTTGGTGACGGTGTAGGTTCTATTGCAGGTGCACTCTTTGGCGGTTGTCCCAATACAACATACGGTGAATCTGTTGGATGTATTGCAATTACCAGAAACGCATCGGTTGTTACAATTACTACCACTGCTATAATGTGTATTGTTATTTCCTTCTTTTCTCCCTTTGTTACATTCCTTGCTTCCATTCCCAACTGTGTAATGGGCGGTGTTTGTATTGCACTCTACGGCTTTATCGCTGTAAGCGGTTTAAAGATGATACAGCAGGTTGACCTTAACCAGAACAAAAACCTCTTTGTTGTTGCTGTAATCCTTATTACCGGTATTGGCGGCTTCACCTTAACATTTGGTAAGGTTACTCTTACTTCTATTGCCTGCGCACTTATCCTTGGTATTATTACAAATGTAATACTCTCCCGCGCAAAGGCTGAATAATTTATCAGATAAACATACAATCCCCCGTCAGAAATGACGGGGGTAATTAAAATAAAAAACTCGGTTTATACCGAGTTTTTTATTATTAAGTAAATACTTTATTATTCCTTAACTGCGAACTTGTTAAGTTCGGTCTGCATCATGTAATAAGGTACAATAGCGAGACAAACAAGGCAAAGAATTAAGTACAATACGGAATTGTCCTTATGCTCAACACCCTTAGCCGCACAACCTTCTGCAAATTTCTTTTCAGCAAGGAAGAAACCAGCAGGAGCAAAGAAGATACAAAGAAGTGCTTCTAAAGTACCTGCATCATTAGGATCCTTGATGGAAACTGCTTCACGAGCCATACAGAAAACCCAGTAAAAACCATAAATGCCACAAGTAACCAAGGACAAAAGTATGCAAACTATGGGATTACGTTCTTTAATTGTCATGAGAATACCTCCTAATAAATTATTATGTATATAGTGTAACACAATTCAACAATTTTGTCAATAGTTTTACTATTTTTTTGATAAATTTTGAATGAAAGTAAATCGAAAATAAACAATACTTATTCGGCTTTATTACATCTTACCGTAAAACGGTTATTTCCGCTGTAATCACAGGTAAACAAGCTGAGATCATACTCTCCTGATGTCATTTCTTCAACAGCAGTATTCGAAAGCATTTCTACCCCAAAAACCTCATATGTATGGGTAACACCGTCCATATCGGTAAAATATACAAGATCTCCCGTACTCAATCTGCTGAGTTTACCGAAATGAGCCGTATAATTATGTCCCAAAAGTACAAGATCATTTGTTTTTATTGAACCTGAATATCTGCAGGGTGCCATTTTTAATAATTCATAGTTCCATTCCGCCATAACAGGCAATTCAAGGTTTTCAAGCTTTGGAACAGAAATGTAACCAATATATTTGTATCCGTTTATTTCTACAACGGTCATCTCTGTATCAAAGGGATCACGGGGAGAATAATCCCCTGCTTGAGAAGCTTTTTTATTATCCTCTACGCGTTTTGTAATCTCTGATATAACGCCAAAAAGCATGTCATCCGAGCTTTTTTGAGCTTTTTTATTCTCTATTATATTATAAAGAAGCAGAAGCAGTGCCGATATAAGCAACACTGCTCCCAATATCATAAATATTTTTCCTATTTTACTTTTCATTACCCTGTTTTTTGTTTCCTATACAAAGAATTGCACCTATGGCTATCATTGTAAGACCTGATGCACACAGAATTGGCACAGGCCATTTGAGCTGACCTGTTTGGGGAAGTTTATTCTCCCCCTGCGGCTTTGTTTCCGGAGTAGTTTCTGTTTCCTTACTGTCTATTGATACCTTTGCATTAACTGTACCCTTATATGAATAAACACCGTTTTCATCCTTGATCGGCAGTTCAATTATAAAAGGAGCTGCGGGATTATAGCCTCTTTCGGTTTTAGTTTGTACCAAAAAGTAAAATCCGGGTTCCAATTTATCAAAAACAGTTATTCCCTCTTTATCTATTTCCTTATTTATATACTTACAGGAATTTTGAGTAATATATGCACCTATATCGTTTATAAGCTCTTCTGTTTTTTTAGTAAGGTCAAGCTTTGAGTTTTCAAAATCGGAACAAAGCTGATAAGACAGTATTTCATTTTCAATTTCGGCTTTTGCTACCTGATAGAGCTGAATTTCACCGCCGCCAATACTTTTATTTCCATATCTGAAATATACGGTAATTTCCGCTTCCCTTGTTAAATCGGGAAGAGTGTTTGCGCATAGCGATATCTGACATATTGATATGAGCAAACATAGCAATATTCCAAAAGCAAGAACTCTTTTCATCTTAACCTCCTATCTTCTTTTTCTTTTTGATGAGCTGAACAAAACAGCTAAAAATACAAGTAATATGGGAATTGCAATGATCGGAGCTATTATTACAGGCTTGATCTGCATTGCATCCGCTGTAACATGGGTTGCATGCTCTGCACTTTCAAGGTTTTCTATTCTCTTACCCTGTACCAACAAACGGTGGGAATTTACACCGTAGGGGGTGCAGGTAATAAGCGTACAAAGATCCTTTCCCTCTTCTATATGTAAATAATTAAAATCATTGGGTTCAACTATATGGATATTCTCTACCTCGTAGGTATATACCTCATTAAGCACACGGATTACAAAAATATCACCCTGTGCCATTTTATCAAGTTCCGTAAAAAGTCTTGCGGAAGGAAGGCCTCTGTGACCTGAAAGCACACAGTGGGTTGAGTTACCGCCTACGGGAAGCGAGGACCAGTCAAGGTGACCTACCGCTTTTTGAAGTACAGATTCTGAAGTGCCGTGATATATGGGCAGACTTACTCCGATAGAATCAATTTCAATGTATCCTATTATACCAAGATTTCCGGGATTCAAAAGGCTTTGATAATATGCCTTTTCGCTTGAATTTAATTTAAAATTGCTGTTTTTGTGTTTTTCATTATAGGTTTGTGCTTCGGTGAGCATTTTTTCATACTCAATTTCATCCAGGTTTTCAATCTGCTCAACATAGCTTGCAATAGCCTTGGACTGATGAATTGAATTCCAATAGTCACTTATTGCAGGGTACAGCATCAAGGACAAGCCTATAATAAAAACAAGTATCAATAATATTGTGGTTATATGTTTTTTCATAGGCCTCTCCTTATTGCTGTACCGAGAGGCAAAGCCTCTCGGTCAGCATATAAAAGTTAAATTAACCTTCGTTGCTCATGCGCTTCTTGGTGATAAGAAGAACGAGTGCTGCTACTACAAGAACAGAACCGCCGATAATAAAGATATAAGTACCGATACCACCTGTGGAAGGAAGCTCAGAACCGGATACGTTAAGAACATCGGTTGTAAATGTACCTGCACTAACATCAATTGTGAAGGAATCAAATTCATATTCGCCACTCATGATCTTGAGATCTGTAAGAGTAGCGGGTTCGGTTGTTTCATCATAAGTTGCAACTACTTCAAATGCAAAATCATCACATCTGTTATAGCCTTCGGGAACTGTTGTTTCGGAAAGCTTATATTCGCCTGCATCAAGGCCCTTGAAGTTAAATGTGGTAGCTTCGCTTGCTTCAAATGTCTTAACCTCTTCCCATTCGTTTATAACCTTCTTGTAGAGGGTAAAGCCTGCACCTGCAAGTGCGCCGTCCTTGTCAACCTTGTTTACGATACCTTCGAATGTAAATACGATTGCAACTTCCTTTTCGGATTCGGAAGGACCATCTTCATCATCTTCGGGAGTATCTTCACCGGGCTTATCGGGAGTTTCAACATTACCGTCACCTTCGTGGTTGGGGTTGTTTTCATATTCAATGTAAACTTCGTTGTCATTACCTTCTGCGCCGATTACTGCAGAATCGTTAAGAGTACATGTGTATTCAACAACGATTGTGCTGTTTGCATCAATGGTAAGCTCTTCAACTTCTGTATCAACTTCCTTTAAGTTAGCAGTTGCAGTAAAGCCGTCTTCTGTTTCTTCAATAATGAAGTATGCGGTTACATCAACACCGTTGATGGAAACCTTTGCATCCTGATTATAGGTAAGACCTGTAACCATGGTATCTACAAAGCTGTAGTAGTAGCTCTTGTAATCAGCGTACTTTTCGGAAACAGTACCTGTAAGTCTGTAAGGAATTGTATCGCCGATATCATAGTCAGCGTGTTCGCCCCAGGATTCTTCACCTGTGGTATCGTTCTTTTCCTTAACTTCCTTTTCTACGGTAGGAATTCCTTCCTTGGTTGTAACTGTGATATTTTCGTCACCCTTGGTGTCAAGCATAACAAGTGAATAGGTATCAGCAGTATTAGCAAGTGCGGTTTCAGCGATGAGGTAGTAACCCTGTGCAACATCTGCAAATACATTTTCGTTTGCAGTATAATCAGCTGCAATATCTGCTTCAACGATTGCTTCGTATACATCAGAAGCGAAAGCCTTGATACCGTCTGCATCATCTTCAAAAGCAGAGATATAAGCAACTATATCAGCTTCTTCGGTTTCACCTGTTACTGCCGCAAGAATTGCAGCGTAGTTATCATTAAGTGTGTAAGCGTACTTGCCGTCGCCACCGTCGGTAGCATTAAGGAGCTTAAATGCAGCGTACTGTGCGCCTTCTGCGCCGCCGTCTACTGTGATATTTGCTGCTGTGGTAGGGATAACCATGCTCACTAAGAGCGCTACTGTTAACATGAAAATGCCAACATACTTTTTAATGTTCTTCATTTTTTTAATTCCTTTCTTTAATTTATTTTTTAAAATTAGAACATACGATTTTGTGTAGGTGATCGGCTAAATCACCTTGCGGGCCCTGCCCGCTTTGCATCAGGGAGAGAAATTACCCTCCTGTCTGCGCCTGCGTTTTTTATACAACAGAAGAACAGCTGACGATGCAATCAATACTATTCCTCCGACAGTATACCATAATGTACCCAAACTGCCCGTTTTAGGCAGCAGGATAAGTGCAGTGTTTTCGATTTCAACGGTAATTGCTGCACCGTCTGTATCGTAAACCACCCTTGCCGCTTTACTGTATTTGTCATCAACAAATATAGAAACGGTTTCATTTTTATATTCCGGCAGATAATCTGTACCGCGTTCTGTTACCGCATAATATTGGCCCGTTTCCGGGTAGGAAAGATCATTAAAGCTTCCCTTCCATTGATTATCTGCTGTTAATGTTAACTCTGATACCCATATCGGACCTGCTTCCTTTCCTTGTGTAACAAGATACAAATCAAAGGTAATTTCATTTGGCAGATCGTTTACGGTTGCATCCCAGGTTTTTGTTACGGGGATCGAAACAGCTTTCGGCCACGGTGTGTTTGTTACCATCCATCCCGGCTTACTTTCTATTGTTATGATCTCTTTGGGCTCAACCCACTCCTGCAGAGTAAAGTTTGTACCGTTTCTCTGAGTGGTTGTGGTTCCGTAACCGTTATTATAACCTATCAGATAATAAGTACTGTTGTTTACAACAGCAGACAGCTTATTACCGCTGTAGGTGATCAGGTTGTTAGTGGAATCATAATTATCCGTTACCCAGGCATACTGATTTGAGAAATACAGATACCTTGCTCCGTCAAGATCGTTTCTTAAAGCAAACTTACCGTTTACCTCTATGGCGGTCCAATGTGTGGAAATATCAGACTGGCCGTTACTTGACGGTGCAAGTGATGCGTCACCCACCTTTGCGGTTATAGGTCCTGCACTATGGGATATTCTGTAGGTTACACCGTCCTTGAGCGATGTAGCCGATTGCCAATATCCCGGTTCATAGGTAACCGTTTCCTTGCCTTGGGTTTCCTCATAGGTTACTCCGTATCCTGGTGGACCGGAGATCTCTTTGAAGGTATAAGCAATATCGTTACCCTCGCTATCCTTTTCGGGAAGCTTATACAGCGTTGCCTCCCAGTTGCAGTCCTCGTTTAATTCAACATATCGTTCTACTGCAACACCGTTGGCATACAACTGCAATGTTACGGGTTCGGGCGAGCTGCCTTCTCCCCATTTCTTTTGAACGAATATTTCTTTATCACCGCCAACGAACATATCGTTGTAAACATTTATTTCAACGCGATGTTCATGCTCTGCGGAGAATACATATTCATCTGCATAAACCCACTCTTTACCGTTACTGTCTATGGCTATTGTAACACTTTCACCCGGTCGGGCAAGGTTTGCCACAATAACATATATAGACATATCCGGGTAATTTCCCGGCGGCTTGGTTTCCTTAATGTAATATGTTCCGCCGGCAGAAAGACCTTCTACACGGGCTACACCGTTTTCATCCGATACAAAAGATGGTGATGTTGGAATTATATTACCGAATTCATCATGAGTGTATACATTTGCGGGTTGTGTACATTCGGGATCCTCGTATATGGTAAATTCAGCTCCCTCAAGTCCTTTACCCGATGCCGCATCCTTCTTAACAAGCTCAAGCTCATAGAAAGGTGAAATATTAAAGTATATTGCACAGTTTGAAAGTGCTGAACCTCTTTCAAGGTAGTAGATAGTTACTGTATGATACCGACCGCCCTCTACATTATAGGGAATGTTAAAGGTTGTTACACCCTTGGCATTATCCCCTGCAACACCCGGCATTTCGGTATATGCACCCGCCGCGTTAACCGCAACATTGTTTGAATCGGGAGCATGGGCTATTCTAACCTTACCTGTGGCAAAGTTTACTTCTCCGTAAACCACATCATGTACACCGCCAAGGTCTACAAGTAATTTACCGTCAAGGAAAATCCATACATCATCGTCTCCCGAAAAACGAAGCTGAAGATCGTCACCGTGAGTTGATTTATTATTGGCATTACCTGAATCATGGGGCAGATAGAATTCAATTTCACTCTGCATACCAACCCAATAGTTGATCTCGTTATCCTTTTCCTTTGCCTCAGCTTCTCCTCCCACCGGTGCATCGCGGTAGGTATAGGGAGTAAAGTCATGCAAGCTTCCGTTATTGTCTATTTTTAATGTATAATCATAAACATAGAAGCGTTGGTCACTCTGATTATATGCTGCTGCATTATTTGCGGAGTTATAATAGTAATAACCTATATTATCGTCGTATTGGTACAACCAGTCTCCTTCACCCAGATATACCCTGCCGGGGATCGTTTCGTGGGTAAAGAGAGCATCCAATCTCGGATTGTCAACATTTGATGTACCTATACTGCCTACAATTCCGGAAGTGATCGTACCGGGGAAGGTTACGCTGTTACCACGCGTACCCGCTGTTTTTTCTTCATTTACGCTGATACCGTTTATTGAAACACCGTTTCGGTCCAGCATATAACCGATATTACCGTAAGGATTGTTCCAATCGGTAATATAATCAAAGAATACAAGGGATACCTCGTCTGCTGTATCCACCTTCCATGAGGTGAGATACTGTGAACCGCTCTTATAATAGCTTGTACATATAGATTTATCCACATTGAATATCTCATTGTAGTCAAACATATATGTATTGATGAAGTCCCGTGTGTCGGGCTGGTCTGCCACAACCTTACCGTTATCAACACCCACATCATAGGTTGCTGATATATATTCGGGATAGAATATGGTGTTGCAGGTAACGGTTATTTCCTTGCCCAGCATTGAGCTGTCATAGAATACCTTGTTTACAACATCATACCAGCCGTTTAGCTTGTACCAATTGTTAAGCGTATTCTTATCCCCTGTTCCCGAATCGTTTATCTTGATATAATTTGCAGTATCAGAGGAGTTCGGATCATTATGCGGCAGCGTTACCTTACCGTTTTTGGTATTTACTACCTTGGTCTGCGCTCCCTCATATTTATGATTTGAACTGCTCATATAGATCGGATAACCTATGGCCGCATCGAATACAATTTCAAAATTTGTTGCGGTGGGCGCACGGTAAAGTGTAAGATCGACCTGCGTTGAGCTTATAAAGCCCTCCTTATCCGGAGATAAGAATTTATTATTTTCGGACAGCCTCAAAACTCCCGAATTGTAATAATAGGTGAATTTTGATGCAGTTGCTATATCTGTGGTAAGTGCAAATTTATTATCGGTAATATACAGATAATAATTTGTATTGTCTATTATAGTATATGCCCTGTATGAGCCGGACACCGAAGCTATATACCATTGCTGTGTCCGTTTATCCGCACTTACATTTGAATCTGTTGAATGATTCCAGATCTCCGAAGCATAAAGCTTACTTTCCGTACCGTTGACCACACCTAACAGCGCCGAATTGTTTCTTGCAATCGTGTAGGTTTGAGTTCCTTGTACGGTGCCTGTAAACTTTGTCATGGAAACGATATCAAGCACTGTATTTGTTGAACCGACTATGGCAAAATCCGAAAAGCTTTCAACGCTGAATTCAAGATTCAGTTTGTTTTCCTCTACCTCAACCTTACTCAATTCGGGTATTTGCGTACCTTCATCGGCAAAATGTACAACCGATATTTCCGAATCCGGCTGTGTACTTGTACCGTTGAGAGTGATTTCTATATCAACCGAGGAGTTAGGCTGAATTTTTTCACCGTTGGCTATAAAACAGATATCGTAAAGGTAAAAATCTGTAATTTCCGCTTCCTTTACCTGTCCGTTTGCTTTATCTATGACAACTCGCGCCTCGTCATAGCGTTCTGTGAACTTTCTGTTGGTTTCAGAAACAGCAGTAACACTTAAAACTGCATTTTCGGGTATTTCAGCTGAAGCGTGGTATGATGCCTTAACGGTTATCTTGTCATTGGTGTAGCTCTGTTCAATGGGACACAGCTTTTCATATATCTCAAATGCCTTTGATAAGCTGCCATAACCCCTGATATCAGCCGTGGAAACACTATATTCACAAAGAGCTACCGTTCCGCCCTTGTTTTTACCAATAACCTTTATGGCACTAAGTGCTCCGCCTTCATCGGTTATAACCTCGCTTATTATACCAACACCGTCCTCCAGGAATACAATATCACCCGATTTTGGCATTGTTTCAACAAAAAGCTCTTTTTCACAGAGCTGAGATATCCATTGCTCTGTATCCCGATATATCGGAAAGTATTCTTCATCTACCCCTGCATAATCAAGACAGAACATAACGAAAAGCTCGTTCCATTCTCCGTAGGGTTCACCGTACCATTCACCGTACCTGGTGTATCCCTGCTTATTGTTGTTTTCATCCTTGATTATATTGGTAATACTTTCGCTGTAACCAAGCTGAGTTTGAGCAATAAGAAGTATATCCTTATTCCAGATTCCGCTTAATTCCTTTGGAAGTGTTGCTTCCCAAACAGAGGGAGTTTCAAGATCCGATGTTGTATCAATATAACAGTCTTCGATATGCTTATGATCGGGAAGCGTACATATAAGCGCTTTTTCCTCTGTTAGTTTTATACATTCTTCTGTATGTATATGCTCACATAAAATCATCTTTTCGCATATACATTCTTTTATCTCTTCTTTTTCTTCTCCGTTATCAACAATTACGGTGTTATAACATTCTTCTTCGTGAGAATGAAGCTCAAGGGGAAGCTTTGTGCAGGTAAGAGTAAGCACAGGCTCTTTTGTTTCGTCCTCTTTAACTTCGGTATAGCATTCCTCTGTATGGCTGTGTTCCTCAATTTCGGTAAGCGAGCATAACAGCTCTCCGTAATCATCAAAACAAAGCTCATTGTGTTTATGAATGAAGTAGTCCGCTTCACGGCAAAGCACATTTCCTTCTTCATCCACACATTCCTCTGTATGAGAATGAAGCGGTGGAGTGCAAATGATTTCTTTTTTATATACCGTTTTATAACACTCTTCTGTGTGTTCATGCTCACTAAATCCGCAGAACACCGGTCTTTCCTTGGTAATACCGGGAAGAATCAAAGCGTAAGTAGTAATAAATACAACTACGGCACACATAAACGCAACTATGCGAAGCCATATTTTTTTACGCCTACGCTTTTTAGATAAAAACGCTACATTATTAAGCATGCCGCCATCTATAAACTACTCACCGCCTTTCTTTAAAAATTTTTATATATTGACACCTATAAAATGCCGAATTTGACTAAGGGCCACACTCTGAATATTATTTTGCCCACAATATCCTCATCAGAAATACATCCAACTGCCGTATTTCTTGAATCCACCGAGGTATCACGATGGTCACCCATTACAAATATTTTACCTTCGGGAACCTGATAAGGAAGTTCTATATTACAGTCTCCCAATGACTTTTCCGAAATATAGGGCTCATTAAGAAGCTGACTGTTCACAAAAACATTTCCGTTTTCATCTATATCCACCCAATCACCCGAATCACAGATAACTCTTTTAACCAGAATCTTGTTATGATGGTAAAATGCAATAATATCTCCTGTTTCAAAATTTTCAGTTTTTATTGAAAATACAATTTCACCGTCAGTAAGAGTTGGAGTCATGGAATTGCCGTAGATCTGTAATACGGGAAGCCAAAGAGTTGCAATTAGTACCGCAATAGCCGCAACGGTTATCAAGGTGTAAATTGTACTTTTAAGTACGCTGAAATATTTCTTTTTATGCTTTACCCTTCTTAATTCTACCTCAAGTTCACCTATATTCGGTGTTTTTTTAAATCCTTTACGCTTCATTACTTCTTATTTGCACTTAATATTTCACGCAGTATTGCCGATTGACTCATAAGTGTTTCAACTTTTTCGTTAACCTCATCCCAATATGCCTGAGACTGTACTTTTGCTTCTTCTATCATTCGTGCACATTTTTCCTCTGTTTCTCTTTCCTTTTCAACACAAATTTCTTCAAGATGTGCACTTCTTTCTTTTACATTTTCTGTATACTGATCACATGCCGCCTGCGCTGCTTCGAAAATTCCGTTAAGCTCCAATGCGGCCTTGGCTATAGAACCTGCTTCTTCACAAACAATGTTTTTATCAAGTAATTTCTGCCTTGCCTCTCCAAGCTGTTCGCGTAATCTGTTATTTTCATTTGTTTGATCTATAAGCATTTCAAGGAGCTCTGAACGGCTCATTTTCTTTAATTCCTGTCTTAACATGAAACCCTCCGCTATTTTCCGTGATTTTCCTTTTTTTACACTATTATACATATTATGATTCTAATTTGGGTAGACTACTCCCATTATCTTAATTATAGCACTTTACATTATTATTTTCAATAGTTTTTGTTTGATTTTCGAATGATTTTATACATAAATTGACATTTTTATTGTTAAAATAACGAAAACGAGCCGACTATGTCAGCTCGTTTTCGTTGAAGAAATATAATTTCAATATTTTGTTAAATTATACGGAAAATTACTTTCTACAGTTTTATTATACTATCTGCTCGCGAAGCCATTTAAGAGTACACTTAACCATGTGTTCCCCTGTTTCGCGGCTTGCCTGTTTAGCTGATTCAGCGAACCATTCTGTGTTTCTTTCACATCTTGAAAGATCAACATTTTCAGGCCATGTACCCATCATAAGTGAGGTTTCCCATTTGCCCGCATGGTCAAAGCCGCCGCATTCCTTCTGCGCTTCGGCACCAATGAGGGGGATAACCTTGATATATGAGAAGGGATCGTCTCCTGTTCCCATATCTTCATAGTAGTTAGCATAATCGTTACTTCCCCACCAGCCTTTACCAAGGGTTTCTTCCATATACTCCATAGTTACCTTTTTAGCTGCCTTATGGCATGCTATTGTCATAGGCATAAGGCCTGCTCCCTCTGTTTGATGATGAGGAACAAGGTAGATATTCTTAATTCCTGCATATATCATGGACTTGAGAACATCGTAGATATAATCAGCGTAGGTATCCTCATTTATATGGAAATGTCCGGGTTTGGGTTCGCAAACCGCATAGCTTGCAACACCGTACCAGATGGGGGGACAAACAACTATTTCCTTTTCTTTTGCAAGCTCACGCATGCAGCCGGTTACAACCATTGTATCAGTACCGCAGGATGCATGATGTGCATGATATTCAAGTGTACCGATGGGAATAATAAAGGGAACCTTGCGGTCAGCTGCATCCTTTATCTCGTCATAAAACATATTAATAAGTTCCATTTTTTAACTCCTAATTGCAAAATGAGGCTATTGCGTACACAATAGCCTCAGTATTATTTTATCAGCATATTACCACACCCCGTGTGATAGTTGTATATCACAGTGTACTACAGAGCGCAGTTTCGCTGCGGGTCGCCCCGCTTAAGTCCATACTCACCTCACCCTCGTGAGATAACGATAGATCTACGGATAAGAAGCGGCGATTATGGATGCAAACACTTGTTTGCTTAGCAGTCGATCTCGATACAGGTTTCGGGAACCTCAGGACAAAGCATATCAAAACCGTCCTTGGTAACGGCGATACCCTTCTCCCAACGAACACCGAAGGTATCGGTGGAGATGTAAGTATCGATCTGGTAGCACATATTCTCCTTAAGATCATATGTAGAAGAGGTCTCGCACCAGGGAGCCTCAACCTCGATCATACCTGTACCGTGGAGAGGACCGTATACAAAGTTATCCTTGAAGCCGTTGTCAACGTAGTACTGGTAGAAATCCTTTGCGATCTTGGAAGCGGGAACACCTGCCTTGATCTGATTCTGTGTCCAGATATGTGCCTCACGGCCGAACATAACAACTTCCTTACGTCTGCCCTCGAGCTTGCCGAGAACTACGGGGTAACCGATAGCAGCGGAGTAACCGTCGATCTTAGCGGAAAGGTTAAGCTGAACGATATCGCCCTTCTGGAACTCACGGTAGCTGGAACGGCTGATTGCGTGACGTGTGGAAGCCTCGGAGAATACGTACATAGGAAGACCCTCGTACTCTGCACCGTTTTCGTAAACAACTCTCTGTGCAACACCAACCATCTGAAGCTCGGTCATACCGGGCTTGATCTCCTTGATAACCTGCTTGGTAGCAAGCTCTGCAATACGGTAGCCCTCTCTGAGACATGCGATCTCGTTTGCGGTCTTGATAGAACGGAGCGCGATCATAATATTGTTGGCATCAACGATCTCTGCCTTGGGGAATGCATCAACGATAGCATTGTAGATGGTAACAGAGGTGTCAAGGAAGGATGCAACACCGATGCGGAGGTTTTCGCCTGTAACACCGATTGCCTTGAATACATCGTGGTATGTATCTGCCTGAAGCTCGGGATAGCTGGGGTCAGCACCCTCTCTGTAAGCCTTGAGGACAAAGATCTTGTCAAGCTTGTTTCTGTCGCCGCCGAACTCTCTGGACTCGGGACCTACCATAAGTGCAGCGTCGCCGCCTGCGGAGATAGCAACACCCGCTCTCTCAAAGAGGGGCCAGAAGCCTGCGAAATATCTTACGTTTGCGTAGTCGGACTCGGTAGAGTTAACGATAAGAACGTCAAGGCCTGCCTTTTTAATAAGCTCGGCAGCTCTTGCTACTCTTTCCTTATACTCATGATCGGGAATACAAATTCTGCTCATTTTTTAAATCTCCTGTATTTATATATTTATATTATTTTGAATTATGGGTTCAATAGGTTGGGGGATTTCAGCTGCGGCTGCTTTTATCATCTGTTTATACTTATCTATAACCACACCGAAAAGTATACAGCTGGTGGCATAAACACCGTTTATTACAAATGCAACCGGGGAAATAAAGAGCTGAACCAACGCTCCGATAGCACATATAACACCGAAGATATAACAGCTTACACCTACAAAAGTCGAAATCTTTCCGCCGGGCTGTCCTGTTTTTAAGGTATCTGATACAGTTTCAATTATTTTGACCGATTTTGATAACAGTAATATCATATATATAAGCACGGCTGCAAAAATTATAGTAATTGCAATTCCGACACCCAAAATCATTGGCTCGGAGGCAGCTCCTACGATCAAAACTATTATACAGCATAAACCAGCCAACACCGCTGCTATACATACCATCACAAGGTTAAATACGGTAACACCCCTGATAAGAGACAAACCCGAGGTCTTAACGTCTTCCCTTGCGGCGTTTTTATACATCATCCAA
>JAFYPJ010000054.1 GCA_017547545.1 Clostridia bacterium
GATAGCACATCCGTAATCCAGATAGAGCTTATAGAAGTCATAGCTCTGCATGATCATGTAGTTGAATTCAAGGAATGTAAGTCCCTTTTCCATTCTGGACTTGTAGCATTCTGCGGAAAGCATTCTGTTAACGCTGAAGTGAGGACCTACATCGCGAAGAAAATCAACATAATTAAGATCCAAAAGCCAGTCTCCGTTGTTTACAAAAAGTGCCTTATCGTCACTTGTATCAATAAACTTTGCCATCTGCTTCTTAAAGCATTCAATGTTATGGGATATGGTTTCCTTTGTTAACATCTTACGCATATCGGTTTTTCCTGAGGGATCGCCGATCATACCTGTACCGCCGCCGAAAAGTGCGATAGGTCTATGTCCTGCTCTCTGCATGTGTGCCATTATCTTCATCTGCATAAAATGACCTACATGGAGACTGTCTGCGGTGGGGTCAAAACCTATATAGAAGGTAACCTTTTCATTTTCAAGAAGTTTTGCTATTGCTTCTTCATTGGTTGATTGTGCCAAAAGGCCTCTGTCTTTAAATTCCTGATAAATACTGCTCATTTTTATATTTTCCTTTCAATTATAAACTTTGTTGTGCCTGAATAACAAGCTCTTTGGCGCTTGATAACAATTTATCTGTTATTTCAGAGCCACCCATTATTCTTGCTATTTCATATATTTTTTGATCTTCATCAAGTTCACGAACAGAGGTTTCGGTTCTGTTGTTTACCTGATTCTTTTCAATATACAAATGGGTATCCGCACTTGATGCAACCTGGGCAGAATGAGTAATACATATAACCTGAGAATATTTTGCTCCTGCTTTCAGTTTAAAGCCAAGCTTCTGCGCGGTCCTGCCCGATATACCCGTATCTATTTCATCATAAATAAGGGTTTCGGTTCCCTCTTTTTTCGCAAACACCGTTTTCATGGCTAACATTATTCTTGCAAGTTCACCGCCAGATGCTATTTTTGATAACGGCTTGGGTGATTCACCGGGATTTGTACATATGAGAAAGCATACATCGTTACACCCGTTTGAATTAAGCTCACAGTCTTCTATCTCAACATGGAATTTCACTTTACCCATATCAAGATACATCAGCTCTGCCATTATTTCATTTGCAAGGCTTTGAGCTCCGTTTTTACGGATCTTTGTTATTTCCAAAGCAAGCTTTTTTGCCTTTGCTTCAAGCTCAATTGCCTTTTTTGAATATTCCGCACTTTGAATATCGCTGAATTCTATTTCTTCAAGCTTGTGTTTGATGTTTTGCCTGAATTCAAGTATTTCCGGAATATCAGATCCATACTTACGCTTTAAACGGTTTATTGTGTCAAGTCTTGATTCAATAATATCAAGAGCTTTATCCGGATCACCAACATCATCATCGCAAAGATCATTGCAATACTCTGCGATATCCCGAAGCTGAATCTGTATTTCATCAAGCTTATCTATAAACTCATCGCTTTTTTCAAATACATCAGAAAGCTTTTCTATAGACGTTTTTGCCATATCAATAAGCTGGTAAGCACTTGCGCCCTTTCCGTTATGATATAATGCACGGTATATTAAATTGGAATTTTTTGATATCTTTTCGATATTTTTAATCTTTTTCTTTCTTTCCTCTAATGCCTCTTCTTCACCCTTCTTCAGTTTTGCTGAGTCAATATCATTAAGCTGATAACGGTAAAGATCTATCATCCTCTGTTTTTCGCTATCATCCAAAAGCAATTCATTTAGCTTTTTCTTAACTTCCAGAAGCTCTTTATATGTATTCTGATATTCACTCTTATCAAGAGAAGAATCAAGGTAAGCATCAAGTAAAGAAAGATGCTGTGTACGGTCAAGCAATGCCTGATTATCATGCTGACCGTGTATATTTATTAGATATTTCAAAACATTGCGCACAAGTGAAAGCGGAACCGTTCTTGAATTTATGCGGACCTTGGACTTTCCGTCTGCGGTAATATCTCTTTGTACAAAAAGTCCGCCTTCTTCGTCACATTCAACACCAAGCTCTGAAATCATAGCCCTATTGGTATCGGATATATCCGAAAAATATGCAGATACCATGGCTTTATCGGCGCCGTTTCGTATTAGTTCCTTTGAAGTGCGTGCTCCGGTAAGTAACGAAATTGAGTCAATTATCATTGATTTACCTGCACCCGTTTCACCTGTTAATACATTAAAGCCCGGCGAAAAATTGATATCTGTACTTTTAATTATAGCAATGTTGGTTATATGCAATGCCTGCAGCATAATAACTCCCTATTCAAGATTCATTATATTTTTAAACTGTGCCACATATTCCGTAGCCTTTTCCTGAGTTCTCATAGCAATAAATATTGTGTCGTCACCGGCTATTGAACCAACAACTTCATTCCAACCAAGTCCGTCTATTGCGGCTGCACAAGCCTGTGCCATACCCGGTAGTGTTTTGAGAACTATAAGATTACACGCCCTGTCAACATTTGTAACCATTTCCCGAACTATATATTTGTATTTAGAATTATAGTCCTTTTTTTCTTCGGAATTCGGTGCCGCATATTTATAGCTGTTGTCACCTGCAGTTATTTTAA
>JAFYPJ010000055.1 GCA_017547545.1 Clostridia bacterium
AACGGTATAGCTACAATAGCAGTATGCTATGAAAACGGCTTTATGAAGATATTTGTAGTAGATATCCAGCAGAAGGTTCCCACAATGGTTCAGAACGGTAATGTTGTTACCTTCGGTAATCTCGATGACCTCAAGGTTGTAAGATATGCAAAGGGTGAATACACAACATCTACTCAGATCAAAAATGCGGCAGGTTCTGTTGCATTAAAGGCAGATAAGGTAGTTGGTGGCTTACTTACAGTTGAACTTAAATCAGCAGGTACTTACACATTCTGTGTACAGTACAACGATGAAAGCTATAATTACTTCACAGTAACAGTTGAATAAACATAAACAGCCGAGCATTTGCTCGGCTGTTAATTTATGATTTTTACAGGTACACAAAAAACTATCTGCCTTTTTGCACTTGTGTTTTTAGAACAGGTGGAAAGGCTTACAAGATTTTTTATGTTTGAAAGGTCGTAATCTTTATCAAATAATATTTTGGGGGTACAGGATTTTAAATAATCCTGCAGATCATCGCAGTTTTCAAAATCCTTGAACACCCTGTCTGAAGTTTCTACCGTTTTTTCACCGATAACCTGAAGCAGAAAAGTTTGTTTTTCTGTAAAATAATAGATGTATGGATGTGAATTGAAATATTCGGGATCATCTGTAGAGTAATTCACTATGTCGCTGAACATTGTTGAATTTTTCATATTATGACCGTATATCAGGGTGTTTATATCCGAAAGGTCATCCTTGTTACGGTAATCCATAAATATGGAACCTGCAATATTATACTGTCGGTCCGCCATTTTTCTTAAATAATAATCATTATCCTTTGCCTTTAAAACAGGATAATTTATAGTTGTATCAGGACAGTATATCCAACCTACAATATCGGAGTTGAATTCTTTTAATGCCGAAAAATCAACATTTAAAGGTAATTCTTCAACCTGCGTTGACTCCGCCTCTGTTATTATTTGGGGAAGAGTATAGTGTTCTGCTACAGTAACAAAATTTCTTGAAATTTCAGAATAGGTATCTTCACCCTTTTTGTATTCGTTTAAAGAGGAAATAAGCTTATATGCTGAAAAGCCAAACGCAGTAATTGCAATAAAAAGTATAATAATCAGAATTTTTTTCTTCATGTTATCCCCCTTTCATTTATATTATACTATACAAATTTCTATTTTTGAAGAGGTTTTTTGAAATTACTTGATATAAATTGTTATTTATGGTATCATATTACGGAGGTGATAACATGAAAGAATGGTATAAAGAAGCTGTGGTATATCAAATATACCCCAAAAGCTTTTGTGATACAAACGGTGACGGAATCGGCGATATATGCGGAATAATTTCAAAGCTTGATTATTTAAAGGAGCTTGGTGTAAATACAATATGGCTTTCCCCCTGTTATGTTTCTCCGGGGGATGATAACGGTTATGATATTGCTGATTACAGAAAAATAGATCCGGTTTACGGCAGTATGGATGATTTTAAAGCTATGCTTTCCGAAATGAAAAAAAGAGGGATGCGTCTTTTAATGGACCTGGTGGTTAATCATACATCAGATGAACACAAATGGTTTGAAGAGAGTCGAAAGTCAAAGGATAATCCATACCGTAATTATTATATATGGAGAGATCCCGTAAACGGCCATGAGCCAAACGAATGGCAATCCAATTTTGGAGGCAGCGCATGGGAATATGATAAGACAACAGGACAGTATTATCTGCATCTCTTTTCAAAAAAGCAACCTGATCTTAACTGGGAAAATCCCAAGGTAAGGCAGGAAATTGTGGATATGATGAACTATTGGCTTGAAATGGGTGTAGACGGATTCAGATGCGATGTTATAAATTTGATTTCAAAGGATATTGAAAATGGGATATCCGGAGACGGTCCCCGTTTGCATGAATATATTCATCTTTTAAACCGTGAAGCTTTAGCGCCTCATAACGCAATGACTGTAGGTGAGGTATGGGGACTTTCACCTGAAGAATCGCTTATGCTGACTCATCCCGAAAGACAGGAGCTTTCAATGGTATTCCAATTTGAGCATATGGGTGTAGGAAGAACGGGCGGCAGATTCTATCTTGGTGAATTTGAACCTGAAAAATATGTTTCGGTGCTTGCGAAGTGGCAGGAGGGCTTGAACGGTAAAGGTTGGAATGCAATATGTGTAGAAAACCACGATCAGTCAAGATGTATTAACCGAATCGGCAATACCGATAAGTACCGTTATGAATCTGCAACTATGATTGCAACCTTGGTATATGCAATGCAGGGAACACCGTACATATTCCAGGGGCAGGAATTAGGGCTGATAAATCCTATTTTTTCTTCTCTTGAGGAGTGCAGGGATATTGAAGCCTTGAATGCTTATCCTGAGTTATTAAAGGAGTTTGATGAAGAAGAGGTTATGCGCCGTTTTTCCGGTGACAGCCGTGATTGCGGCAGAGCACCAATTCCTTGGGATGATAGCGAAAACGGAGGCTTTACTACCGGTACACCCTGGTTGAAGCTTCATGACAGATATAAAGAGATAAATGCCAAGGCTGATCTTTTATCTTCAAAATCGGTATATAAGTATTATAAATCTCTTATCAGACTGCATCTTGAAAATAAAACTATGCTATACGGTGATTTTGATCTTTTGTATAACAAGGATTCACTTTCTGTATATCAAAGAAGTGGTGAGGATGGAATTTATAAGGTTATCTGTAATTTTTGCGATAAGCCTTGCGCTATAGATTTTAATGTTTTACCCGAAACGGTAATACTTTCAAATTATAGTGTAGAAGAAGAAATATCAGAGCTTGCACCATATCAAGCCCTGATAGTAAAAGAGGTTTAGTGTTGATAATATGAAGACTTTTCGGTTTCGTATTCTAATGTTTTAACTGCATTACAAACCGAAAAGTCTTTTTTCATACAGTTTTGCATAAGCTTTGAAAAAGTTCTTTTATCATGACGGTATACACCTAATGCATCCCATAAGGTATACAGCAGATCTTGTTGAATATGCGGATCATATGTGTAGCCGTTGCCGTCTAAGGTTATTTTATTGAAATAGGAAATACCGCAATCAAAATATCTTTGCGTGGGAATTACGGGAATACAACCGTAGGCAGATGAAATGAACGATGGATTCCCGTAGGGGGAATACAGACCGCCAAAAACACTTATATCAGAAGCGGAAAAAATATTTTTTAGAGTTAGAAGATCAAAATTGGTTTCACAAACTGATTTTTTGGAGAACGAGGAATGTTCGATTTTGCAGCTTCGGGGTATACTGTTTTCCGAATACAATATTATAACCTGGATATCACAACGCATCATATCCTTTGTGATCCTTGCGATGATATCTCTTGATTTATAGGGGTAAACAGTTATCAAAGGAATATTTTCATCACGGGCAAGTCCGTAAAATTTTTGCAGCATCAGTTTGTTTTTTAATTTATCCCGGATATTTATACTGTTATAATTTTTGTGTATTTCCAAGTCCATTTCGCTGTCAAAGAGAT
>JAFYPJ010000056.1 GCA_017547545.1 Clostridia bacterium
AGTGTTGTAACAAACATTGCTCTTGTCATGCTGAGAGTAGGTGAAAATTCATTTTTGGATGTACCTGTAAATACACCGGCCTCTACCGTTTCGTTAACCGCATCATAATACCAAGCACCTTGCTTTACATCGTTAAATGCGGAGCTTGCATTTAACACCGTTACGGTAACGGAAAACAGTACAAGCATAATTCCTAAGATTATCGCTGCTTTTTTGAATATTCTCATAATTTCACCATCCTTGAATTATTATACATTCATTATAATCGGAAGTATCATAGGCTTACGCTTGGTTTGAGCATATAAATACTTCGAAAGATCGTCTCTTACTCGGTTCTTTAACTGTGTCCAATCGCAAATATTATTATCAAGGCACCGCGATAATGCATCATAGCATATATTGCGTGATTCCTCCATCAGTTCCTCGGATTCCCTTACATAAACAAATCCTCTTGAAACCACATCAGGTCCTGAAATAAGATATTTTCCGTTTATATCAACGGTTGCAACCACAATAATAATACCGTCCTGGGAAAGAAGCTTTCTGTCTCTTAAAACAATATTACCTATATCACCAACACCGTAACCGTCAACAAGTACTTTTCCTGCAGGAACTATACCGTTTATCTTAGCACCTTTTTTATCTATTTCAAGCATCTGTCCGATCTCCATAACAAAAATGGAACTTTCATTTTCACCCATAGAGATTGCAAGCTCTTTATGGCGGACAAGATGTTTAAACTCACCGTGGATAGGCATAAAATACTTTGGTTTTGTAAGGGCATGCATAAGTTTTATTTCTTCCTGACGGGCATGGCCTGAAACATGAACCTCAACTTCACTGTCATGGAAAACGCATACACCGTTACGCAAAAGCTCATTAACAATATTGCCAACAAGCTTTTCATTACCGGGAATTGCATGGGCCGAAATTATAACAAGATCTTCCCTGCCAAGAGAGATCTTATCATGACCTCCGAATGTCATTCGGTGAAGTGCAGACATTGGTTCTCCCTGACTTCCGGTAGTAATAATGGTTGTTTGATTTTTTGGGTATCTGCTCAATTCATTAATATCTATAAGCACTCCCTTTGGAAAGCTCATATAGCCAAGCTCTACGGCGGCCTTAACGATGTTGAGCATGCTTCTTCCCGTTATGGCAACCTTGCGGTTATAACGGGCACTTGTATTGATGATCTGCTGAACACGGTGTACATTTGACGAAAAAGTTGCAACAACAATTCTTTTATCGGTATTTTTGGCAAATATACTGTCAAAGCTTCTGCCCACCAATCTTTCGGAAGGAGTGAAGCCGGGTTGTTCAACATTTGTAGATTCGCACATAAGGAGAGTAACACCCATCTTACCGATCTCACCCAAGCGGGTAATATCCATCATATCTCCTTCAATGGGGGTAAGATCCAACTTGAAGTCACCCGAATGAACTACATAACCCATAGGCGTTTTTATGGCAAGACAGCATGCATCTGCAATTGAATGATTAACATGAATAAATTCCACATTAAAAACTCCTACCGCTATCTTATCTCCGGCAGCAACCGTGTTAAGAACTGCAGATGAAGACAGTCCGTGTTCCTCCAGTTTGTTACGAACTATCCCAAGGGTAAGCCTTGTACCGTATACGGGAACATCAAGATTGCGCAACACATAGGGTAATGCACCAATATGATCCTCATGTCCGTGTGTTAAAAAAATACCTCTTACCTTTTCGGAATTCTGTTCAAGATAGGATATATCGGGTATAACAAGGTCTATGCCCAGCATATCGTCATCAGGAAAACCAAGACCGCAGTCAATAACGATGATATCCTCTCCGTATTCCAATACAGTCATGTTTTTGCCGATCTCATTAAGACCGCCAAGACTCATAACACGAAGCTTTATTAAATTTTGATTTTTCTTCATTATCCTGTTTAATTTCTCCTTTTCCCTTTGCGCCCAAGGCGTACAGGCGCAAAATAAAATAATAAAATAATCGTTCTTTAATGTACTGTAATTATATCATATTTTCAAATTCTTGTCAAGATTACATAGCTTATATCATATTGCAAATAATAGTATACAGGAAAGGAGTATTTTATGAAAAGAAAAGAAAAAAGAAAGCTTAGAGTACAAAATAAAGTAAACGAAGTTATCAGCGCATTTCACGAAGGCTCAGATATGACCGATCCGCAAGGACAGTATACGGGCACCACAGCAGACATGTCAACTCCCGGTGGAAAAATCTATATGAATGCAAGCAACATAAAGCTTGAACAACCCGTACAAGATGCAGATGACCTTTAAACACTTATCTTTTCTGACGGTATTATGCCCGTTAGATACAGCAAATACACCATACAAAGTAGTTTATCATTTAGGTAAACTACTTTATTAGCATAAATACAAGTGATGCAGTAAAAAGACCTGAAAATACACCTGCGCAAAACGAAAATAGATCTGTTTTTAAGGTTTTTTTCTTTTTTTGCGGAACAAAGCTGATCAAATTTTCATTAACGATACGGTTTGCCTCTTTCAACATATCGTCCTCTTTGATATTATTATAGTTTCGTTTTTCTTTTAAAATAAAATATACCTCATCAAAATATTCACAGCCTGTATTTTTAATCATTATCATTTTTCTTTCGCAACCTTTATATATCATTTTACCCTCCGTTGGTTTGATAGCTGATTATTTCACATATTTTCAATTATTATTCAGTTTTATATTGAATATTTTTCTTTTTTGCGGGAATACTTAATCAAACAAAAAGAGAGGTGTAAAAATGATTAAACGAGGAATTCTGATATTTTGTATTATTACCGTACTGCTTACAGTATTTATGCCCATACTTCCGTTACAGGGAGAGGGTGAAGTTTACAATGAAACAATAAGGCTTCATGTACTTGCCAATTCAGATTCACAAAAGGATCAGGAATTAAAATTAAAAATAAAAGATGAAATACTTAAATTACTTGCAGTAAGGCTTGAAAATGTTAATGATAAGGATACAGCATTAAGAATTATAAAAGAAAGTATATCCGAGATACAGCAAACTGCAAAAAACGAAATATCAAGTCAAGGCTATAATTATCCTTGTACAGTTAGCGTCACCGAAGAAAAATATCCTGAAAAAGAATATAACGGGGTTACACTTCCTTCGGGCAAATATCTTTCTTTAAGGGTACTTATCGGCAATGCCGAGGGACAAAACTGGTGGTGTGTACTATTCCCCACCCTTTGTACCACAAACGCAAAACCAAAACAGAAGCTTAAAGAGGCGGGATTTACCGAACCGCAGATAAGAATTCTTACAGAAGACGATTCTCCGAGATACAAGTTAAGATTCAAAATACTTGAAATTTTCAACGGATAGTTTAAAATATGGTGCCTTCGATAATAATTTCACGATTTTCTGTTGATTTTTTTTGAAATATATATTATAATATGTATGATTGTTCTGAAGTGTTAAAATACTCATAACAAGAGGCGCAAACAACATCAGTAAATTATCCTAATATCATTATTTGAGGATGTGTATTATGAAAAAAATCACTAAAGCAGTTATCCCTGCAGCCGGTCTTGGCACAAGAATGCTGCCGATAGCAAGAACGGTTCCCAAGGAAGTATTACCTATAGTAGACCGCCCTGTAATTGAATATCTTGTTCAGGAAGCCGTTGACAGCGGTATAACCGATATCCTTATTATAACCAATCGCGGAAAGGGTGCAATTGAGGATTATTTTGATTTTTCACCCGAATACGAAGCCGCTCTCCTTGCCAAAGGCAGGGAGGATACATATAACGAGATTCGCGAACTTCCTCAAAAGGTAAATGTTCAGTTTATCCGTCAAAAAGAGCCGAAAGGTCTTGGGCATGCCGTAAACTGTGCAAGAGCCTTTGTTGGCAACGAGCCCTTTGTTGTTTTATACGGCGATGATGTAATAATGGGTGATGTTCCCTGTTGCCGCCAGCTTATCAACACCTATGAAAAATACAAAAAATCCGTAGCGGGTGTTAAGGCTGTTAGTGACGAGCTTATTGTAAAATACTGTTCCCTTGGTGTAACTGCTTTGGATGAAGCTTTGGGTGAATATGATATATATGATATGATCGAGAAGCCTTCTTTAGACCAAAAAATGAGTAACTTCTCAATTTTGGGCAGAGTTCTTTTAACTCCCGAAATATTTGATATTCTTGATAATACACCACCCGGTGCAGGAAACGAAATTCAGCTTACCGATGCAATGGGAACTCTTTGTAAGAGTTATGGAATGACCGCCCTTGATTTTAAAGGTAAGCGTTATGACATGGGTTCAAAATTAGGATTTTTAACCGCAAATATTGATGTTGCATTACAACATCCCGAAGTATCTGAGGATTTCAAAAAATATCTGAAATCTCTCAATCTTAACTAAGGAGGAGCTTGTTATGGACCGCGTTTCAAAAATCAATTATTATCTTGATATTGCTCAAACTGTTGCAGAAAGAAGCACTTGCTTAAGAAAGCGCTTCGGAGCAATTATTGTTAAAAACGACACTATTGTTTCTACAGGATATAACGGCGCACCAAGAGGCAGAGTTAACTGCTGTGACCGTAAATTCTGTATAAGGGATGAGTTAAATATTCCGCGAGGTGAGCGTTATGAGCTTTGCAGAAGTGTACACGCGGAAGCAAACGCCATAATAGCAGCATCCCGCGAACAAACTCTCGGCGCCACACTTTATATGGCATGTATGGAAGGTAATGAGGATCTTCTAGTTGAAAACACTACCTCCTGTGCAATGTGTAAAAGACTCATACTTAACGCAGGAATCGAAACGGTAATAGTTCGTGATACAAGAAACGATTACCGTATAATTGATACAAAAGAATGGATCGTAAACGATGACAGTCTTGACGGAACCCGCGGCTATTGAGCCAACAAAACCGCAGATTACGGAATTCCAGGCTGTTGATACGGCGGATAAAATGATTTCCGAATCAAAAATTGAAAAAATATGCTTTGTATGTACGGGCAACACCTGCCGTTCTCCTATGGCAATGGCGCTTTACAACCATTTATACAAGCATAAAAATTCTTATGCCGTTTCCCTTGGACTTTATCCGTGTATAGGAGAGCCTATATCGCAAAATGCAATACAGGCTTTAAACGAAAGTGGAATTGAGGCTGTAAATAATAACCGCTTTGACAAGCATACTGCCAATGAAGTAACTGAAGAAAAATTAAGCAGCTGTAATTTAATAATCGGCATGACACAGGCACATTCCTTTGAGCTTATATGCAGATTTCCCCGTATTGCATCAAGGATAATTACTATGCCGGAACCTGTTTGTGATCCCTTTGGCGGTGATATAAACACCTATAAAGCATGCCTTGTTCAGATTGAAAAAGGTTTAAAGGAGCTGTTCAGTAATGAAAATAACCTGTAAACCAATGGACCTTAACAGTGTAGCCGAAGTAGCAAAAATCGAGGCTCTTTGCTTTTCATCCCCTTGGCCTGTAGATTCCTTTTTAAATATACTGAATAATAATAATGCGTTATACCTTGTTGCATTAGAAAATGAAAATGTGGCAGGATATATAGGAATATTTGATCTTATAGATGAATTTTCCATTATAAATATTGCAACACATCCCTCCTATAGAAACAAGGGTGTGGCAAAATATTTAATGGAACAGATCCACAGCCGTGCAAAGAGCAAAAATTGCCCTTTGGTTACTCTTGAGGTACGGGAATCCAACATTGCTGCGCGCAGCCTTTACGAATCCTTCAACTACAAGGAATACGGCAGATTAAAAAATTATTATTCGGATCCCTTGGAGGATGCGATTCTTTATCAATTACGAATTATAAATCAGGAAATTTAATTTAATGAATATTTTAGCATTTGAAAGTTCTTGTGATGAAACCTCTGCGTCTGTTGTATGCGCAAAGGAAGAAGAGATTGTTGTTTTATCAAATATTATAGCTTCCCAGATATCTGTTCATGCTTTATACGGCGGTGTTGTACCCGAAATTGCAAGCAGAGCTCATGTTGAAGCGATTTCAAGCATTACATATGAAGCGTTGGAAAAAGCAAATCTGAACATATCGCAGATTGACCTTATTGCGGTAACAAATTCTCCGGGACTTATCGGAGCATTACTTGTTGGTGTTAATTTTGCAAAAGCATTGGCATTTGCAAACAACATACCTTTGATTGCAATTGACCATATAAAAGGTCATATTGCAGCAAACTATATAGAGCATCCCGAACTGAAACCTCCTTTTATAGCTTTTGTTGCTTCAGGAGGACACACCTCAATAATCAAAGTAAATAATTATACCGATATCGAAACAATAGGCAGAACAAGAGATGATGCAATAGGTGAAGCCTTTGATAAGGTTGGAAGAATTATGGGCCTTCCCTATCCGGGTGGAAAGGAGATGGACCGCCTTGCTTCTATCGGGAACAAGGATTTTGCCAAATTTCCTTCCGGCGCCATTCATGATGACTCTCTTGATTTCTCTTTCAGCGGATTAAAAACACATATAGTTAACTATCTCCATACCGCAGAACAACGCGGTCAGGAAATATCCAAAGAGGATGTTGCTGCAGCTTTCACAAAAACCGTTTGTGAATCTGTAAAAATAAAACTAAAACAGGCAATTGAAATACACGGTATTTCAAAACTTGTAGTTGCAGGTGGAGTAAGCGCAAATTCACATTTGAGAAACATGCTTACCGAATTGGCAAATCAGACAAACTCTGAACTTTACATGCCTTCAATTTCCCTGTGCGGAGATAATGCAGCAATGATAGCTGCACAAGCATATCACGAATATAAAACAGGAGAATTTGCAACAACAAGCCTTAATGCCTATGCAACAAAGGTTACAAAAAAGATAAAAAATTAATCTAAATTCAAATATTTTTTAATAACTGTTTTTATATTTTTTAAAGCTTTGTTCTTTAAAAATTCAATGTTAAATACCCTGATTTTAACATTAACAATTTATCAACAAAGTTATCCACACCCCTGTTTGTTTGATGGATAACTATGGGTAAAAACATACAATTTGGCACAAATCTTGTATTTATTGCTCCAAAAGGTGTGGATAACCCTGTTAACAGTGTGAATAGAACGATTGTTCAGTTTAAAAAAAGCATGAATAACAGAGCAAATTTTGCAGTAGCGGCAAGTTGCCGCTCCCAATTCCGCCCAATCATTTTTTGATTAACCTTTTCTTTGATATCACGAGGTGAAATGAATTTATATACTGCAATTAAATGGCAAGTTGCCGCTCCCAATTCCGCCCAATCATTTTTTGATTAACCTTATCTTTAATCTCACGGAGTGGAGCAAATTTCTATACAATAAAATAAAATAAAATTTATATACATATTTGGAGGATTTTAAAATGGCAAATTATGATGCTGTAATCAAGGACGCTTCCGCAAAATTTGAAGCGTTATTAAAAGACCAGTTAGAAAGAGTTGAAAGAATTAACGCTGCAGGCGAAGCAATTGATTATGCAAAGCTTGACAAGTTGGTAATCGGTATCTGCGGCGGTGACGGTATTGGTCCCGTAATTACAAAGGCAAGTGAAGATGTACTTCGTTATCTTCTTGCAGATGAAGTTGCCGAAGGTAAAGTAGAATTCAAGGAAATCGACGGTCTTACCATCGAAAACCGTGCAGCACACATGCAGGCTATTCCCGATGATGTAATGGAAGAATTAAAGGCTTGTCATGTAATTCTTAAAGGCCCCACAACAACTCCCCGTCAGGGTGATGAATGGCCCAATATTGAATCTGCAAATGTTGCAATGCGTAAAGGTCTTGATCTTTTTGCAAATGTTCGCCCTGTTAAGGTACCCGAACAGGGTATTGACTGGACATTCTTCCGTGAAAATACCGAAGGAAGCTATGCTGTTGGTTCAAAGGGTGTTAATGTTACCGATGACCTTGCAGTAGATTTCTGTATTACCACTTCTGAAGGTTGCGACAGAATTGCAAAGCTTGCTTTTGAATATGCAAAGAACAACGGAAAAGACAGAGTTTCAATTGTTACAAAAGCAAACATAATTAAAACAACAGACGGAAAATTCCTTAACCGTTGCTACGATATCGCCAAGGATTATCCCGAAATAACTACCGATGACTGGTTTGTTGATATCATGACAGCAAAGCTTGTTGATGAAAAGCGCCGTCGCGACTTTAAGGTTATCGTTCTTCCCAACCTTTACGGTGACATCATAACCGATGAAGCTGCTGAGTTCCAGGGCGGAGTTGGTACTGCAGGTTCCGCAAATATCGGTAAGAGATATGCTATGTTTGAAGCAATCCACGGTTCTGCGCCCAGAATGATCAAGGAAGGCAGAGGTAAATATGCAGATCCTTGCTCAATGCTTCGTGCAACAGTTCTTCTTCTCTCTCACATTGGAAGACAGGCAGAGGCAGACAAGCTTGAAAAGGCACTTGACTATTGTATGTTCGAAGATAAAAAATATACTATTACAGGTCGTGATACAGGTGCAACCTGTGATGAATTTGTACAGTATGTAATGGATACCATTACTAATCTTTAAGGTAAAAATATGCAAAAGAACAAAAAAGATACTACTGTTTCAGCGGCAGTAATAAAAAGACTTCCCCGCTATTTTCGTTATCTGCGCATGCTTCTTAATGAAAATATTCTCCGTATTTCATCAAATGAGCTTGCCGATATGATGGATGTAACAGCTTCTCAGATACGCCAGGACCTTAATTGTTTTGGCGGATTCGGACAGCAGGGTTACGGTTATAATGTTACCTATCTTTACGGTAAGATAAGCGAAATATTAGGTGTTAACGAAAATTATCAGGCTATAATTATAGGTGCCGGCCGTTTAGGCCAGGCACTTGCATCAAGCCCTGTTTTCACCAAGCGCGGTGTAGAGGTATGTGCTCTTTTTGATAACAATCCCCAAGTTATCGGAAAGGAAGTAGATGGGAAAAAGATTCTTGATATAAGCGAAATAAATAATTTCTGTGAAAACAATATAGTTGATATAGCTGTACTTACTCTCCCCTCTGAATTTGCAGATAAGGGAGCGCAGTTGGCTTCATCCGCCGGAGTTAAGGGTATATGGAATTTTACAAGCAAGGAAATATCAGCTGAAAATTATCCCGATCTTACTATACAGAGCGTTCATATGGGAGATTCACTTATGATGCTTTGTTACGATATCCGTTCAAAGGAAAATGAATAATGAAATACAATATAAATTACGGTAATTCGGTTGCTGTACTTCCCTGTGAGCCTGTCCTTTCAAAATTAAAGGATGCAGGCGAGGTTGAATTAAAATTTCTTTTGGCCTTTATCTGCAACGAATCACTTCAGTCGGATTACGAAGGAAATATAGACAGCCTTTCAAAGGAGCTTTCCATTGACAGAGCTGATCTCGATTCTGCCCTTTCCTTTTGGCGCGGCACCGGTATAATTACCGTTTCCGGTAACAAACAAAAGGAAAAAAAGATAGCAAAACACGCAACGCTTCCTTCATATACAGGAGAAGAATTAAGTAAGATCATAGATGAAAACGGCCTTGCAACTGTTATTGACGAATGTCAAAGAATAACCGGAAAGATATTCAATATAACAGAAGTAAACAGAATAGCCGCTTTAAACAGCTATCTTGGCATGAGTGCCGAGCATATACTTCTTTTGTTTGCATATTGCTCCGAAAGAGATAATATTTCACTCAAATATATCGAAAAAACTGCATATAATCTTTATGACAACGGAATAGACAACCTTGAAAAATTTGAAGATTACATAAAATCTGAAGAAGAAAAGCGTATGCTTGAATCCAAACTGAGAACTCTTTTCGGCTGGGGTGAAAGAAGCTTGACACCAAGTGAGAAAAAGCATATTGCTCAATGGAGCAACGAATTCAATTATTCTCTTGACATTATCACAGAAGCATATAACATAACTGTTGAAAAAACAGGAAAATTAGCATTAGCTTATCTTTCCAAAATTCTTGCAAATTGGCATGAACACG
>JAFYPJ010000057.1 GCA_017547545.1 Clostridia bacterium
CGCAGGCCCTTACCAAGGTCTTCAAGACCTGCACCGATGGGAAGACCGTCCTCGGAGAATGCGGTCTGTGTACGGCCGTATGCCAACTGCTTGAAGATTTCGCGCATTGCTACATTGATAGCGTCGCAAACAAGGTCGGTATTAAGAGCTTCAAGGAGAGTTTTACCCTGAAGGATCTCAGCAGCCATAGCTGCGGAATGAGTCATACCGGAGCAGCCGAGTGTTTCAACAAGTGCTTCTTCGATGATACCCTTTTTAACATTAAGTGTAAGTTTACATGTACCCTGCTGGGGTGCGCACCAGCCAATACCGTGGGAAAGACCGCTGATATCGCTGATCTGATAAGATTTAACCCATCTGCCTTCTTCAGGAATGGGTGCGGGACCGTGCTTGGGACCCTTTGCTACTACGCACATATTGTCAACTTCATGAGTTGTTGCGTAGGGGCAATTGAATTCGCTCATAATTATATACTCCTTTGCTGAAATTTTATCATAAACACAGTTATTATAGCACAACTTTGTTAATAAATCAACATTTAACAAAACTTTTCTCATTATATTCTTAATTCTTTATATATCCGGGAGAAATTAGTCACATGACTTTGCGATTTTATAAACAGTTACATATTTCATAAAAATAAAATGTCCTTAAAAACAACACAAAATTAGGTAATTTTCATAAATTTCTTATAAAAAATCGCAAAAAACTATTGAAATTGCCCTTAAATTATGTTATAATACATCTGTAATCACATTTGATTATAATCCAATTGCAAAGGAGCGTTAAACATGAAAATTACAACTTTCGGAAGACAGGTAGAAGTAACTGAGGATCTGAAGATCCTGTTTGAAAAGAAGCTTGGCAAATTAGACAAGTTTTTCCGTGACGATGCAGATTGCAATGTTACTCTGCGTGAAAGAAAGAACGGCAGAAAGGTGCTTGAAGTTACAATTACCACCGGCAACACCCTTTTCCGTGCCGAAACTGAGGAAGAAACCTTTCAGAACGCTCTTGACAAGGCAGTTTCCACAATCGAGCGTCAGATCCGTAAAAACAAAACCAGATTGGAAAAAAGACTGCGTGAATCGGCATTTGACCGTGATTTTTCAGCCTTTGAAGAGCCCGTAGAGGAGGAAGGAGAATTTGATATAAGGGTTAAATCATTCTCTTTTAAGCCCATGTCTGCTGAAGAAGCGATATTACAGATGAATCTTTTGGGACATGAATTCTTTGTATTTGAAAATGACAAAACAGGAGAGGTCAATGTGGTGTATAAGCGCCATGCAAAAAGATACGGCCTCATTGTTCCGGACTGATATTTTGAGTTGAATTTTCCTTATCATCGGATAAAGGAACTATATGAACTAAAATTCCCCCTTTTGAGGGGGAATTTGTTGTATAAACAGAAAAGAATCGGTTGATTTTTGAAATAAAATGTGATATGATATAATATATGTAAGTAAAAATATTATTCAAAAGGAAATTGAGATGACAAAGGAAGAATACGGCAAGCTGAAAATTGCGCAGATGGAAATAATGGATGTTATACACAAGCTGTGTGTAGAGCATGGTATTACTTATTATATTATCGCCGGTACTTTGCTTGGTGCGGTAAGGCACGGTGGGTTTATTCCCTGGGATATTGATATTGATATTGCAATGCCCCGAAAAGAATATATCAGGTTTAAGGAAGTATGCCAAAAGCATCTTGACAAGGGCTACAGATATTGTGACCATACCACCGAAAAGCATTATTTCAGGCCTCATGCCCTTGTTTCCAAAAAAGGTACGGAGCTGATTGCCAAGTATGACAGAGACAATTCAAGATACGAGGATCTTGGCATATATATAGATATTTTCCCTCTTGATAATGCTCCCGATTCCAAAGAGGAAAGAGAAGAGCAGATAAAGCTTATCAATAAGGCAAAAAGACTCAGAAAATACCGCGTTCCCTATGTTTATTCCCATTCGCCCTTGCGCAAGCTTGCTTTTAAGGCTATTCTTATACTTCTTTCGGTATATCCCGAAAAGAAGGTGTATGATAAATTCCATGCCGTTTTGCAAAAGCACAACGGCAATGAAACCGAGTGCCTTTGTTCTATGGCAAGCAGATATTCCTACCATAAGCAGTGTATTTCCAGGAATATTTACGGAAAGCCTGTTCTTGTAAAATTTGAGGATAGAGAATACTATGCTCCCGAAAAATATACCGAATATCTTTCTCACCTGTACGGAGATTATATGAAGCTCCCCCCAAAAGAACAGCGTGAAGCCAATTTTGAGATATTCACCCATGTTAAGTTCTGATGATTAAGAAGTTGTTTTCAAAATACCGTTCATTTCATCCTGCGGTCAAGGCATCCTTTTGGTTTTTGATATGCGGATTTTTACAAAAGGGTATTGCCATGCTCACCACTCCCGTTTTTACCAGAGTGATGACCGAAGTCCAATACGGACGGTACAGTGTATATAATTCATGGTACAGTATATTCCAGATAATCGTTTCCCTGAATCTGGCGGCAGGAGTGTATACAAGAGGACTTGTTAAAAACGAAGAGGATAAGGACAGATTTTCCTCATCCCTGCTTGGTCTGTCTACCCTATGTATTCTTGCATGGACTGTTATTTATGCCGTTTTTTCAAAGCAGATAAACGATCTTATCGGCTTAACTACCCCGCTTATGATACTTATGCTTATCGAAATATGGGGTTCTGCGGCATATCAGTTCTGGTCTAATCGGGAAAGAGTTGAATACAGATACAAAAAGCTTGTTTTTGTAACTCTTACCTATGTAGTTCTCCGCCCTCTGCTTGGTGTTATTGCCGTTTTAAAGGTTCCGGAAAATATTCAGGTTGAGGCAAGAGTTTTTACAACCGTTTTTGTTAACACGGTAATTTTCCTTTTCCTTTACATTTCCATTACCGTAAAGGGGAAGCACTTTTTTGATAAAAAATATTGGCTTTATGCATTGAAATTCAATATTCCCCTTGTACCTCACTATCTTTCCCAGATAGTTTTGAATCAGTCGGACAAGCTGATGATAGCGGGTATTTGCGGAGAGGCGCAGACCGCCTATTATAGTGTTGCATATACCCTTGCCATGGTGCTTCAGATACTTAACACCTCAATTTCCGGCACCATGAACCCCTGGATATACAGATCAATAAAAAACAATAAGGTTGAGCAGATAGGAAAGGTTTCTTATATTATTTTGGTGCTTATTGCCGTATCCAATCTTCTGGTTATAGCAGCAGCTCCCGAATTTCTTTTGCTGCTTGCCCCCGAAAATTACGGGGCTGCGATTTGGGTTATCCCTCCGGTTACCGCAAGCGTGTATTTTATGTTTTTGTATAATCTGTTTGCAACCTATGAGTATTACTATGAACAAACTTATTTTGTTATGATTGCATCCGTTTCGGGTGCGGTACTTAATATAATACTCAATTATATATTTATCAGCAAGTACGGATTTTTGGCGGCAGGTTATACTACCTTAACATGTTATATCCTCTATTCGCTGGCGCATTATCTTTTTATGAAAAGGGTAATCAAAAAGTTTATGAACGGCAAAAAGGTATATGATGTTAAGATCATATTGCTTATAGGCTTACTGCTTGTTGGTGCAAGCGGAGTAATGATGCTGTTTTATGAGCTGCCTATAGTCCGCTATACAATTTTGCTTGTTAGTGTTATAATGCTGATTCTTTTCAGAAAGAAGATTATTGGAATTTTTAAACTGATAAAAACCGATAAATAATTTTGGAGGCTCTTATGAAAAAATATAAGGTTGGTTATACAACAGGTGTTTACGATATGTTTCATATAGGACATCTCAATATACTGAAGAGAGCAAAGGAGCAATGCGATTATCTGATCGTTGGTGTAAGCACCGATGAATTGGTTAAGGAGTATAAGAATAAAACTCCCGTTATTCCCTTTAATGAAAGAGTTCAGATAATTGAGGCAATACGCTATGTAGACAAGGTTGTTCCCCAAACCACTATGGATAAAACCGTTGCCTTTGACCGGTTGCATTTTGATGCTATTTTTCATGGTGATGACTGGAAGGGAACCTCTTTGTATAACGAAATAGAAGAAAAACTCAAAAAACTCGGCTGTGAAACAGTTTTTATTCCCCATACAAAGGGAACCTCAAGTACAATGCTTACTCAAAAGATCCAGTCTATGGATAAGAATGACAAGTGACCGTGTTAAATTTGTTTAAATTCAAAAAACAGAAAGGAAGAATATCCGTACAATGAAAAAGTTTGTATCTCTTTTACTTACAGTAGTTTTATTTTTAAGTTTGAATGTTCACTGTGTTACCGAACAAAGCAGCTTTACGGATGTTCTTATGGGAAATTGGTTTTATGCCGCAGTTAACAAAATCTGCGAGCTCGGTATAATGAACGGTACCGGAGAAGATACCTTTTCTCCCTATGATGCGGTAAGCCGCGCAATGGCGGTGCAGGTTCTTTATAAAACAAGCGCAGAAAGTTATGAATATTCTCCTATCTTTGCCGATGTAAAGGAAGATGCATGGTATGCAGAGGCGGTTTGCTGGGCAAAGGATAAGGGAATTGCCACCGGTGTAAGCGAAAGCGCATTTGATCCTTCCTCCCTTATGACAAGAGAGCAGCTTGCCTGCTTTATAAACAGATATTATACCGCTTACGGTTACGGCGCGTTAAATGATTCCTTGGATGAATACGCGGATATGAACAATGTTTCGGATTGGGCGAAGGACAGCGTTAAGAATATGTATGAGTACGGGATCATGACTCCCAGAGTACACAACTTCTTCTATCCCGAAGCTACCGTGAGCCGTGCCGAATTTGCAACCTTTATTCTGAATATGATAGGAGAAAAGGATATAGGTGTTGATACAAGTGTACATGTTCAGCTTGTATATTCTTTGGTAGGGCAGGCTGTAATGAGTACAGGTCAGAGTGTTGATGCCAAGGGTACGGTATATCCGGCTGATTCAACCGATTCCTACATAACCTATATCTCCGAGGATCCCGAAATTGCTGCTGTTGATGAAAACGGAATGATAACCGCGCTTTCAAGCGGTAAAACAAGAATAACCCTTATTTCAAGAGACGGTTCCTATAAGGCTTACTGCGAAATAACCGTATCCGAAAAGCCTTCTCTCGGTACTGCCGGAGAAAATGTTTATCAAAGCACTCTGGATACCTCAGGTATGAGCGTTATAGGCAGAAAGGTTGATCCCTCCAAGCCTATGGTTGCCCTTACCTATGATGACGGTCCTCACAGAACATATACTCCCCAGATACTTGATGTTTTTGAAAGCTATGACAGCGCTGCCACCTTCTTTGAATTGGGTAACCGCGCAGAAAACTGTGCAGATATTCTCCAAAGAGAGGTTGAGATAGGCTGTGAAGTGGCAAATCACAGCTACAGCCATCCAAACCTTGCCACTCTTTCCGCAGGTGCGGTGAATAATCAGATAAGTACTACGGCAAATATCATATATAACGGTTGCGGTGTTTATCCCACCCTTGTGCGTCCTCCCTACGGTTCATATAACACAACCGTAAGGAATAATGTAAACGCGCCTATTATAACCTGGTCTGTTGACACCCTGGATTGGAAATACCGTGATGCATCTTATGTAACCTCGGTTATCAAGAGTCAGGTTACCGACGGCTCCGTAGTGCTTATGCATTCGCTTTATGCATCCACCGCAAGAGCTACCGAAATAATAGTTCCCTGGCTTATTTCTCAGGGTTATCAGCTTGTAACGGTAAGTGAGCTTGCCGAGGCAAGAGGCATTACTTTGCAGAACGGCGGCGCATATAATTCGTTTTATAAATAATATGGTTAAGAAGAACAGTATACATACAGTAAAAATTACAGATATAAACAATCTTGGCTATGGAGTTTGCCGTGTTGAAGGCATTGTTACCTTTGTTGCGGGTGCGGTAACCGATGATGAGCTTGAAATCAAGCTTATCAAGGTTACAAAAAACTATAATGTTGCTCGTATAGAAAGGATAATTACTGCCTCGGAGTACAGAATCGAATCAGAATGCAGCCTTTTCCCGAAATGCGGTGGGTGTGTATACCGCCACATAAGCTACAGCTATGAAAAAGAGCTTAAAAGATCCTATGTTGAAGCTGCTTTTCATAAGGCGGGAGTAAAGGCGGAAATTGCAGAGGTGACCTCTGATAATAAAATTTCGGGTTACCGTAATAAGGTACAGTACCCTGTGGGTAAAAACGGTGAAACAGGCTACTACCGTACCAAAACCCACGATATAATAGAGTGTGAAAACTGCCTTTTGGAGCATCCCGTGCTTCATGAGGTGAAAATGTATATTTCCGGTTTTATAAAGGAAAAAAAGATCTCCTGTATCCGCCACATCTATTTAAGGTGCGCAGTGGCAACAGGAGAGATAATGGTATGTATTGTTAGTGAAAAAAAGGATTTTCCCGAACTTGATGCCCTTTGCAATGAGGTTTGCGAAAAATTTGAAAGCGTAAAGTGCTTTGCCCTTAATATAAACGATAAGGATACCAATGTTATTTTAGGTGAAAAGACCTTTATTTTAAGGGGCAGACCTTATATTGAGGATGAGCTTTCGGGATGCCGTTTCAGAATTTCACCCATGTCCTTTTATCAGGTCAATCATTCAATGGCAGAGCTTTTGTATTCAAAGGCGGCCCGGCTTTGTCAGCTTAAAGAGGGCGAGAGCTTTATAGATCTTTACTGCGGCTGTGGAACTATAGGTCTGAGTATTGCAAAGCAGGCAAAAACCGCTGAGCTTATGGGTGTTGAAATAATTCCCGATGCCATTGAAAATGCTAAAGCCAATGCAGTGCTTAACGGTATAGAAAATGCAAGCTTTATTTGCGGTGACGCAGGGGATGCTCCCCTTAAAAAGTGCAACTGCGTAATTGTTGATCCGCCGAGAAAAGGGCTTACCGAAAAGCTTATATCCCAGCTTGCCGAGGCAAATATCCAAAGGATAGTTTATGTTTCCTGCAATCCGGATACCCTTGCCCGCGACTGCGCATCCTTTGTCCAAAAGGGCTATGAGCTTTCTGTGGTATATCCCTTTGATCTCTTTCCCAGAACGGGACATGTTGAAAATGTGGTTTTTTTAAACAGGAAAAAAGGATAAAAACTATGGTTTGTTATCCTATTTTTTCTTTAGTACCGAGGTAATAAGAAAAATGCCCAAAGCAAATCCCAAAACAGAGAAAACATATTTCATTACCGAGGGGAAAACTATCAGCAGTATTGCACCGCCGATCATAAGCAATCCTATAAATATCAGCAAATACTGAAGCTTATTCATTTATTACACCTTCTTTGAAAAGTAATATTATTTATATTCGGTATTGTAAATTATATACTTTTTTGTACAACTAAACATCAACTGCGGATGAGGTTTGTAAAATCAAAGAAGAACAAGCATATTCGCTTTTATTTAACTTTATTTTAAATACATCAGATATTGAATTGAAGAGGTAAAACCAATGCAAACAACAGAATTTGTCCGTGAAAACTTCACAATGCTCTGCGATTTTTATGAGCTTACAATGGGCAACGGGTATTTTAATACTGAAATGAGAAACCGCATAACCTATTTTGATCTCTTTTTCAGAAGAGTACCGGATGGTGGCGGTTTTGCCATTGCTGCAGGTCTTGAGCAGGTTATAGATTATATTCAGAATCTTAATTTCACCGAAAGTGATATAGAATTTTTGCGTTCCAAGAACTGTTTTTGTGAGGAGTTTCTTGAATATCTTCGCAGTTTTAAATTTACAGGTGATATCTATGCCGTTCCCGAAGGAACGCCTATATTCCCCCGTGAGCCTATTTTAACGGTACGCGCCCCCGCAATTGAGGCACAGTTTATAGAAACATTTTTGCTTTTAACCTTAAATCACCAATGCCTTATTGCCACAAAGGCTAACAGGATCGTGCGCGCTGCAAAAGGCAAGCCGGTAAGTGAGTTCGGTTCACGCCGTGCGCAGGGCAAGGACGGTGCTGTTTTAGGTGCAAGGGCGGCATACATCGGCGGATGTTCGGGTACTGCCTGTACAATAAGTGACAAGAGATACGGTGTTCCCGCAGGGGGAACAATGGCTCATTCTTGGGTGCAGATGTTCGATTCCGAGCTTGAAGCTTTTGATACCTATTGCCGTATATATCCCGAAAACCCCTGCTTGCTTATAGATACCTACAATGTTTTGAAAAGCGGTATACCTCATGCCATTGAGGTTTTCAAAAAATACGGTATTACAAAATGTGTCGTACGAATAGATTCGGGTGACATTACCTATCTTTCAAAGAAGGCAAGAAAGATGCTTGATGCCGAAGGACTTACCGATTGCCGTATTATCGTTTCAAACTCCCTTGATGAATATATCATTTCAGACCTTCTTCACCAGGGTGCATGCATTGATGCCTTTGGTGTGGGTGAGCGTCTTGTTACCGCAAAAAGCGATCCTGTTTTCGGCGGTGTGTATAAGTTGGTTGCCGTTGAAGATAAAAACGGAAAGATAAATCCCAAGATCAAGGTCAGCGAAAACAGCGTTAAAATTACTACGCCCCATTTCAAAAAGACATACCGTATATACGAAAAGGAGACCGACAAGGCTATAGCGGATCTTATGTGTATATACGATGAAGAAATAGATTTTACAGCACCCCTTACTATTTTTGACCCCGATAATACCTGGAAGGAAAAAACACTTACAGACTATTATGCCGAAGAATTGCAAAAGCCGATATTTATCGGCGGTGAATTGGTATACAGCTCTCCCTCTGCCGAAGAGATCCGCAAATACTGTGCAGAGCAGATAGACCGCCAGTGGGATGAGGTAAAGCGTTTTGAATATCCTCATAATTATTATGTAGACATGTCCCGTAAGCTTTGGGATACCCGTCATGAGCTTTTGCGTCAGGCAAGCAAAGGCCTGCAGTAAAGGAGAAGAAGATGAAAAAAACTCTTACATTATTATTATCCGTGTTAATGCTTACGCAAAGCATAGGATTTGTAAGCCACGGCTCGGAGATTCCCGAAAATGTATCCGAGATTGAATTTGACAGGCAGTATTGGCTTGAATCGGGCGAGGTGGCATGGCATAAATTTGAAGCTCCTGCTCCTTTGTGCTATCTTACAGATATGCCGGTTGAGGAAATTGACGGTTTCCCCTGCGGCTGGAATGTTGACAGCAATTTGTATTACGATAAAAACGGTAAATGTCTTGGTTCGATTTCCGCTTCAAATGATCCCGAAACGGGAGGCTGGACAAGCTTTACTCCCGGTGAAAGCTATTACTTAAAGGTGGATGCTTCCAAGGGCGGTGTACACTATACCCTTTCTGCAGTTAAAGAAAAAGAGCCTTGTGTAAAGGCGGAGCAAAACAGCAGCGTAACTAATGTTGAATTGAATCTGAAAAAAGAAGGAATAGAACGCTTTATTCCCGGTGAATATAATACCGCATGGGATGTATATACGGTTAAAGAGCATTTTAGCTTACAGGGTGAGGATGTTGTTACTTCAAGTACATTTTTCCTCTTGCCCTACCGCCCGGTATTTGAAAATTCAAGGCTTACGGCAGCCAAGGGCAAGGTTACTTATTCTGTAACCGAAAGAGCTTATTCTCACAGCGGTGATACAGTAAAATGCTATACCAAAGCTCCCTCGGTTACGGCGGATAAAAACGAATATATCTTCAGCGCAAACCATTATTCCTTCTTTCTTTCGGCTGAAGGTGAGGCCGTAAGGGAATTTGATGTATCTGTTCCCGCAGGTCAAAAGCTTGTTTATAGCGACAAGGGCTATTTTTACAGCGCCGGTGCAGAGGATATTTTTGAGGATATTCCTGCCGACAGCTGGTATACCGATGCCGTTCTTTTCAATTCTCAAAACAGATATATGAAGGGTACGGGTGAAGGTAAGTTTTCTCCCGATCTGGTTTTCACAAGAGCGCAGATGGTACAGATGCTTGCAAATATAGACGGTGTTGATCTGGACGCTTATAAGGATATGCAAAGCTTTACCGATGCCAAAAAGGGTGAATGGTACACTCCGGCGGTAGAGTGGGCAAATGCCAACAATATAACCAAGGGGATCGGCGGCGGAAAATTTGATCCCAATGCACAGGTTTCAAGAGAACAGATCGCAGTATTCCTTTGCTCCTATGCAAGAATGAAGGGGGCAGAGCTTGCCGAAGGCTCAGACTTAACCCAATATACAGACAGTTCTTCGATCTCCTCCTGGGCAAAGGATGACTTTTCAAGGGCGGTTGCCAACGGACTTATAAAGGGGACAACAGATACAACCCTTTCTCCGTCCATGGCGGCAACAAGATCCCAGATTGCTGTTATGACACAGCGTTTTGATGAAAATATTTTAGCTAAAGTGCGTTTTTCCACCCATAAGGGAAGTTATTTCCTTGAAGGCGATTCCTGCGGTTTTGCAACTGCTTACGAAATAGCAGAGCTTTCGGGTAAAGAAAAACCCCATGTTCTGTATATAGGTATGGCTTCAAGCGATCCCGCAGAGGGTTACGGCGCCGTTACGGCAGAATTCGGCAGCAGGTTGGGTTGTACAACAGATTACCTCAGCCTTGAGGATCTTGCAAGTTCGGTTGCCGAAGAAAAGATAATGAATGCAGATATTATAAATGTTGGCGGCGGAGATTCCAGAATGCTGCTTTCAAGACTCGTAAAATACGGCACCGATGCAATTATAAGAAAAGCAGCTGCCAACGGTACTGTAATGAGCGGTTCAAGTGCAGGTGCTATATGCTTTGGTGTATGGGGCACCTCCGGTATAGGTTATGAAAGATTTCAAAATCTTAATGCAACCGGTTGTGTTGATCTTATAATCTGTCCCCACGGCCTTGAAGCACCGAGAGTTGACAGAGTTAAGGCGGATCTGCTTGAAAACCCTGACCGTATTGCGGTGGTTGTAGGTACGGCTGCTCTTGAAATTAAGGACGGTATGTACCGTATATACAGCGAATCGGAATTTGTTGAATTATACGGCAAAGAGGTTGTTGGCATGAAATATTGGGTTGAAAACGGTGAACTCAAAAGTGAAGATCTCTATAACAAAGATCTTGAATGGAAACCTCTTGATGAATTGTTTGTTAAATAAAGCCGATATATCAAAAAACCTTCTTCGTAATTTTACGAAGAAGGTTTTTTAAACTTTAATTATTCTATGGTAATGGGTTTGATTCTCTGGTCATTTAAGGGTTTATCAGAGAAGTTTGTTTTACAATTTGCAATTTCATCTACTACATCCATACCCTCTGTAACATGGCCGAATGCCGCATACTGACCGTCAAGGAAGGTAGCATCTGCATGGCAGATGAAGAACTGGCTTGATGCGGAATCGGGAATCTGAGTACGCGCCATGGAGATAACACCTCTCTTGTGGGAGATGGGGTTGTTAACACCGTTTATGGCGAATTCACCCTTGATGGTTTCTTCACTTCCTCCCATTCCCGTACCTGTGGGATCTCCGCCCTGGATCATAAATCCTGCAATTACACGGTGAAAGATAAGTCCGTCATAAAAGCCTTCCTTAACTAATTTTTCAAAGTTTGCAACGGTGATGGGAGCTGCACTTGCATCAAGCTCTAATTTAATGATACCGCCGTTTTCCATTTCAATTCTTATCATTTTTTATTCCTCCGCTATTCTGATATTTTTAATAACTACATCTTCCAAAGGTTTATCATTTGAATCTGTTGTTACATTTGCAATTTCGTCTACTACATCCATACCCTCTGTAACACAGCCGAATGCCGCATACTGACCGTCAAGGAAGGTGGAATCCGCATGGCATATAAAGAATTGGCTGGATGCGCTGTCATAGCTGTCTCCGCGTCTTGCCATAGAGATAACACCTCTCTTATGGGAGAGAAGATTAACAAATCCGTTTGCGGAAAATTCGCCCTTTATCTTGTTTTCGCTTCCGCCTGTGCCGTTACCTTCGGGATCTCCGCCCTGTACCATAAAGTCCTTTATAACACGGTGGAAGATAAGTCCGTCATAAAAATTCTCGCTTGCAAGGGTTACAAAGTTATCTACAGTTTCGGGGGCAAGGTCGGGATAAAGCTCAAGCTTTATAACGCCGCCGTTTTCAAGCTCTATTATCGCATTTATCTTTCTTTCGGTTGCTTTTTCAAGCTCTTCGCTGCTTTCTGTATCGGTAAGGGAGGGCGTAACTGTTTCAGTTACCTCACCCATTTCAAGATATGCGTTTTTGATTACTATTTTTTCAATAGGGGTTTCGGTACCCAAAGTACAGGGAGCAGCTGCTATTTCGTCAACAACACTCATTCCTTCGCAAACCTTACCGAAGGCTGCATACATACCGTCAAGACTTACCGCATCTGCATGGCAGATAAAAAACTGGCTGGAGGCAGAGTTGTAATCATTACTTCTTGCCATTGAAACAATACCTCTTGTATGAGAAAGGGTATTCTGAACACCGTTTGCGGAAAATTCACCCTTTATGTTATCCTTGCTTCCGCCTGTGCCATCACCGTCGGGATCCCCGCCCTGAATAACAAAGTCGGGAACTATACGGTGAAATGTAAGACCGTTGTAAAAACCGCTGTGAACAAGTTTTTGGAAATTTGCTACCGTTATAGGTGCAACATCTTCATAAAGCTCAATTTTAATGGTTCCGTAATTTTCTATCTCAAACACAGCTATATTACCGTTTTCTACAGATTTGGTATCAGCTTCCTTTTTGTTGCAGGAAACTACCGAAAGCATGAGAAGAAGGGATAAGATGAGTGCCAAAAACTTTTTCATAATCAAAATTCCTTTCATTTTGAATCATTATATTTAAACCGATATATAATAAAGGTGAGGTGATAATTTGAATATCCTGCCGCAAAAGCTATGGTCAAAAATCCTTGTAAGTGCCTGCTATATTATTATCGGTATTTTAAGTATTTATTTTTTGTTTTCCAAAATTTTTTCTGTTATTGCTCCCTTTATTTTTGCCCTTTTACTTGGCAGGATCCTGCAAAGCCCTATAGATTCTTTGGAAAAAAGGCTTCATCTGCCCCGCCGCCTGATAGGATTTACTCTAACCCTTATACTTATCCTGTTTCTCGGCTTTGTGGCGGTGCTTGTGGGAAATCAGCTGATAAGTGAGGGCAATCATATTTTTGAAATACTGAGCAAGAACAGCGAAAAAATAATCAATACCTTTTCGTCTTTTCTCGAAGACTTAGGAAAGAAATTTCCTTTTATCTATGAAAGACTGGACAGAGAGGTTGTGTTGGGTACGGCAAGTGAAGCAATAAACAATGTTATTTCCACCCTTACCGCAGAGCTTGCCCGTTTTCTTACGGCAACCGTGAAGGCTGTACCGGGTATTTTACTGTTTTTTGCTGTTTTTGTTATCGCTTCCTTTTATTTTTCTATGGATTACTGTTCAATCAAAGAAAAAATAAAGGGATATCTGCCGAAAATACTGCATAAGGTTGCATTGGATATCAAAGACACAATGCGCAGTGCAGGAATACAGTATCTTAAAGCCTATTCCATAATTCTGCTTATTACCTTTGCCCAGCTTTTTATAGGTTTTATTATTCTTAAGACAGATTATGCTCTTATTCTTGCACTGGTAATAGCATTGCTTGATATGCTTCCGGTTCTCGGAACGGGAAGCGTACTTATCCCCTGGGCTATAACAGAGTTTTTTATGGGAGAAACCCGTATGGGAATAGGTTTGTTGATACTTTTTGCGGTAATTGCCGTAGTAAGAGAATTTATCGAACCTAAAATCGTTGGAAACTGTATCGGTATGCACCCGCTTTTAACCCTTGTTTCCATGTATGCAGGCTACAGATTTTTTGGCTTATGGGGGGTAATTTTCCTTGTGCCGACGGTTATGATCATAAAAAACTGTTTGGATAAATATCTTACCAAACCATAATACCATACACTTGCCCCCAAAGTTGCGAACAAATTGAAAATTTTCTCCCAAAGGCTTTTAAATTATGAACGGAATATAAATTTTATAAATTACCGGATATTTTTTTAAAAGCCTGTTGACAAACAGATAATACCTCTATATAATAGTTTACGGTATTGATTTATCCACAATATATTGTGGTTTTTGGATATCACTTTATTTTTCATAAGAATTTCGTTTTGCAGAAGCCGATCAGGGCTTCTCGAGGTCAAATTTCGGAATTTATTGAAGAAGTGAGTACATAGGCAAAGCCTATATTAACCAAAAAAACAGAGCCGAAAAGAGAATGGGAAACTCTTTTCGGCTCTGCTTTTTGCTAAAGGGAATTTTACGGGTTATATAAAACCGAAAACCGCACACTGCAAACTACCCCTTGCTGTGTGCGGTTCTCCAAAATCTGTAAAAGGAGAAGCATGGACGGGATTTTTGATCCCGTTATTATGTGAAGAAGAGCTTAACTGCCATCAGCCCTTCCTTACACTTTAATACTACACTTTTTATGTGATTTTTAAGTGAAGAAAGCATGATTGTTTGAAAAAAACCGTAAGGTAATCTTTGCATAATACAAATATCTACTTAATTATATTAAATGTATTAAAAAATTCAAAAAAAATATATACAAAAACATATTTTTGTGATATAATAATTTTAAGTGTTTATATATTAAGGAAAAACAGCATGGAAAACAGAAATGAAAATATTATAGCCGGCAGAAATGCTGTAAGAGAATTGTTACGCAGCGGCCGCGATGTAGATAAGGTATTGGTGGTATCAGGGCAACAGGGCGGTTCCTTGGGAGAGATAATAGCTCTTGCAAAGCAAAGAGGAGTTGTGGTTACCGAGATATCAAAGCAAAAAATGGATTCGGTTGCCAAGGGCATAGTTCATCAGGGTGTGTGTGCTTATGCATCCTGCGCAAGCTATTCCACGGTAGAGGATATCCTTGCAGAAGCAGAGGCAAGAGGGGAAAAACCCTTTATTGTAATTGCCGATGAAATAAATGATCCCCATAATTTAGGGGCAATAATAAGATGTGCCGAGGGTGCAGGTGTTCACGGAGTAATAATTCCCAAGCACAGAAGTGTAGGGCTTACGGGTGTTGTTGCAAAGGCAAGCGCCGGTGCTATAGAGCATATGCATATTGCCAAGGTTACAAATATTGCCCGTACCGTAGAAAGCCTTAAAGAAAAGGGTGTTTGGGTATTTGCGGCGGATATGGGCGGCAAAAACTATTATGACACCGATCTTAACTGTGCATGCGCCATTGTTATGGGAAGTGAAGGAAAGGGTATTTCCCGCCTTGTTCGTGAAAAATGCGATGAGGTAATTTCCATACCCATGTACGGAAAGGTGAATTCATTTAATGTTTCCACGGCATGTGCCGTTCTTCTTTGCGAGGCGGCAAAGCAAAAATCAGTAAACAAGTAACTTTATATAAATTCAGGGAAAGGAGCGCGTAAAATGTTCGGAAAAAAGAAAAAGAACAATAATGACATTTCTGCAGAAGAACTGTTAGAGCAGTTAAAGGCGAATATTGAATTTGACAATATCGAGCTGCCTTCAAGTATTGAAGTGCCTGAAATAAAGGCGTCCGAAAAGCTCCCTGCGCAAGAGCTTTTCGAGAAAACCGAAAATGAGAAAAAAGAGGAGAATATTACCGAAAAAAAGGAAGCTGTTTACAAACCCGAACCCGTAAAGGAAGCCAAGCTTCCCGAAGATGAATCAATTCCTGTAAATAAGCTCAGCGATACCAAGGAAAATGCGGTTGTAACAACAAAGGAATTTGATAAGGTTGATAATCTTCCCGGTGATGACGAGTATGATACCTCCGATCTCGATCTGGTTCCGGAAGAAAAATTAAGTGATTCAGATATTGATGCATTGATGAAGAAGTATCTTTCCGATGCTGAATATGAAGAGGTTTTGCGTACCCGTAACGATTCTTTGGACGATAATTTTGCATCCCACATTTCCGAGGCGGAAGAATATGTAAGCAGTATTGAAAGTGAGATAGAAAAGGACGGTCCCGCAGAGCCTGCCACCGCAACACAGAAGGTAATTTCAGAAATAGATCTTTCTCAGGCAGGTGAAGTTGGTGAGGCGATAGATGAAACCGATGTAAATCTCATGATAGCCTTCGGTATGCAGCAGGAGCTTGAGGAAAAGCTGGGCGATGAAAACGCACAGATGGTTAAAGAGGCTCTTGATAAGGATGCTGAGACCTTTGCACAGGCAAAGAGAATAGACGAAACTCCGGATGAAATAGATAAAAACATGGAGTTTGAATCTGCCTCCCAGATAAAAGAGGTATTTAACATCTATAAAAAGCAGTACCGCAATATACTTATAAAGCTTTATGTAAGTATTGCGGCATTGGCGATCATTTTTGCATTTGAAAACTTCAGTGCTCTTGGCGGAGTTTTACCCAAATGGCTCAGACCTGAGGGTTCACCCGTTATCCCTTCAATGGTATCTTTGCAGCTCTTGCTTTTGGCATGTATTCCTGCAATAAAGCCTATATTACGCGGATTCGGTTCCCTTTTTAAGGCAAAGCCTACCCCCGGAAGCCTTCTTTCGGTAACTTTGTTGATATCGGTTGCATACCATATAGCAGTATGCTTTATCTACAGCGGACAAAGACTGGTGTTCTGCAATGTACCTATAGTGCTTTGTATTATACTTACCATACTTTCCGAGCTTCTTACCCTTAAACGCGATATATTTACCTTTAACATAGTATCCTCCAAGCGTGTTAAGCATGTAATTGCAAAAATGCCTGACGAACAGGCTGAATTGGAGCATGAGATTTTTGACGAATATATAGATGAGGAAGCTTCTATATTCAGAGTAAGTAAGGCAAGCTTTGTAGACGGATTTTTCAGAAGAACAAGAGAATATCCGGGTAATAAGAGCGTTTTAGGTCTTATTATTGCCATAAGCCTGATTATATGTGCGTTCTTCCTTGTATTCACCGGTTTTATGAAGCAGGATTGGGTAGTTGCACTGCGCAATGCTTATATTTCTGTTCTCATAACAACTCCCCTTTCCGCATTTATAACCTTCTCTTTCCCCATGTTCCGTGCGGCAAAGGTTTCCTATGAAAATCAGAGTGCCATTGTTGGCGAAGCAAGTCTTGAGGAATATTCCAACGCGGGTGCCATTTCCTTTGATGACCGTGATGTATTTCCCTCAAATAAGGTTAAGGTTAAGAGCATCAAGATATACGGTAATAACCGAATAGACCGTATAATCTTTAATATTGCCAGCCTTTTCAAGGTTCTCGGCGGTCCTCTATGCGATGTATTCAATATTGCAACAAAGGAATTTGAATGTTCGGATGATGTTGAGATAGTAGATGTTTCCGCAGACGGTATAGAGGCTGTTATCAGCGGCAAGCATATCTTCTACGGTAAGGCTTCATATCTCCACAAGAATAATTTTGAACCCGTTCCCGAACCTGACGATGAACGCGTTGAGTTTTCGGGTGAAGCAAGTATAACCTATCTTGTATGTAATGACGAGATAGCTGCAAAGGTTTATGTTCATTACACAATAGATCCCGATTTTGTTGCAATTTCCAAGCAGCTTCACAATGCGGGAATGTGTATTGGTATTAAATCCTTTGATCCTAATATAGACGATACACTTCTTGCAAAGAGCATCAATCTTAACAAATATGCAGTTAAGGTTCTCAAATGCCACCATATCAACGAAAAGACCATTGTTGAGGAAAGAAGTGACAGCGGTATTATTTCAAAAAAGAACCCCAAGGCTCTTCTTAAAACCCTTGCCCTTTGCGACAAGGTGAATTCTGTTACAAGAACTGCTCTTCTTATAAAGGCACTTTCCATTCTTGTTGCCTTTGGTCTTACACTCTTTACCGTTATAAGAGGTGTGGCAATTACAGATTTTGCAGGTCTTTACATTTCGGCATACCAGATATTCTGGCTTATTCCCGTATGGTTTGTAACACTTGTAAACATTAAAAAGTAACGCTTAAATGGGCGAATGAATTTCGCCCATTTGAGCGTGTCGATAAAGTATCGACACGCTCGCAGACTTTGAAAAACGAAGGTAGGTTTTCGTGAAAAGCCTCCGTAGGCTTACTAAGTAAGGTAGAGGGGCTTTTCGCGGAAAAGTGTGAAAACGCGGTGTGAATTCAATATTCACACCGTGTTTGAGTACTTATTCAACTATATTGGGAGTATTTCTTTTAAAACTATTTCTGTTTTAGATGGCAAATTAAACTTAATATAGTTTTATTTCCACACGCCCGACCGAGTTTTTCGAACAGTCTTAAATGGGCGAATGAATTTCGCCCATTTATCCATGTTTATTTATAAATACGAGGAAAAAATATGATTTCTGATAAAATTTTAAAGCGTGTATCCAAGCCGGGAAGATATATCGGCGGAGAATACGGTCAAATATTAAAGGATAAAAATGATATAAAGTGCCGTTGGGCATTCTGTTTTCCCGACACCTATGAAATAGGTATGAGTAATCTCGGTATGCGTATCCTTTACGGTTCGTTGAATTCCCAACCGGATATCTGGTGCGAAAGATGCTATACTCCCTGGGAGGATATGCAAAAGGAAATGAAGGAGAACAATGTTCCCCTTTGGGCACTTGAAAGCGGGGATCCTCTTTGCAATTTTGATATAGTGGCATTTACACTTCAGTATGAGCTTTGCTATACCAATGTTTTAACAATGCTTGATCTTGCAGGGATACCTCTTATGGCCGATGAAAGAGATGAAAACTGCCCCATCATTATCGGCGGCGGCCCTTGTGCCTACAATGCAGAGCCTGTAGCGGATTTTTTTGATATCTTTTCGATAGGCGAGGGTGAAGAGGCCCTTTGTGAATTATCCCGTCTTTATATAAATATGAAGGATAACGGAAGCTACAGCCGTAAAAGCTTCCTTCACGAAGCCGCAAAGCTTGAAGGCTTTTATGTTCCGTCTCTTTACGGTGTAAGCTATAACGGTGACGGAACAATAAAGGAATATAAGCCTCTTTACGATGATATTCCCACAAGGATAAAGAAAAGAATAGTTAAGGATATGGATAAGGCATATTTCCCCGAAAAGGTGGTTATGCCCTATATCGAAACGGTCCATGACCGTATTATGCTGGAGGTATGCCGCGGATGCTACCGCGGATGCCGTTTCTGCCAGGCAGGAAATCTTTTCCGTCCGGTACGCCGTAAGTCTGCCAATACCTTAAATGAGCAGGCAAAAACTCTGTTTAAAAACTGCGGATATGATGAAATATCTCTCACATCCTTGTCTATAAGCGATTATCCCTATCTTGAAACTCTTTGCGATGAGCTTCTTTGCTGGACAGAGGATAAAAAAATAGGTCTTTCTTTACCTTCATTGCGTATTGATTCTTTTTCAAAGGAGCTTATGGAAAGAATTTCTTCGGTCCGTTCCTCTGGTCTTACCTTTGCTCCCGAAGCAGGCACCCAAAGACTGCGTAATGTTATAAATAAGGGTGTTTGTGAAGAGGATCTTATGAATGCGGCAAAAATAGCTTATAACGGAGGCAAAAGTTCTGTAAAGCTCTACTTTATGATGGGCTTGCCTACCGAACAGCTTGAGGATCTTGAAGGTATTGCTCAAATGGCAGAGCATGTTATTGATGCCTATTATCAGAATCCGGACAGAAAGAAAGGCTCCCGTCCGCCACAGGTAACAATATCGGTGGCAAGCTTTATTCCCAAACCCTTCACTCCCTTCCAGTGGGAAGCGCAGGATAAATTGCAGGTGCTTTTGGATAAGCAGAAATATTTAGGTTCAAAAATCACAAACCGTAAGATAAAATATAATTGGCACGAGGCAAAGGTCTCACACCTTGAAGCAGTATTTGCCCGCGGCAACCGCCGTCTTTCCAAGGCAATTCTTGAAGCACATAAGCGCGGACTTATGTTTGACAGTTGGGATGAATATTTCAACTACGAAAAGTGGATGCAGATATTTGCGGATTGCGGTATAGATCCCGAATTCTATGCGAACCGCGAATATGCCGAGGATGAAATACTCCCCTGGGATATTATTGATATAGGCGTAACAAAGGAATTTTTGCTGCGCGAAAAGAAAGCGGCTTATGCCGAAAGAGTTACACCCAACTGCGTTGAAAAATGCTCAGGCTGCGGTGCAAATAAATTGGGAGGTGAAAATTCATGCTGCCCCAAAGCGTAAGAATTAAATTTCAAAAGATTAATGTTTTAAAATTTATCTCCCACCTTGACCTTTGCCGTACCATGAAAACCGCACTTTTGCGCGCAGGCATTCCCGTTTGGTATACAGAGGGCTTTAATCCTCATCCCAAGATGGTATTCTCTCTTCCTCTTTCTATAGGAACAGAGAGTGAATGCGAGTATATGGATATTAAAATAACAGAGGAAATGTCCTTTGACGAAATTAAGCAAAGGTTATCGGATGCCCTTACCGCTGATATGGCAATTCTTGATGTTTATGCTCCCGAAATGAAATTTCAGGAGATAGGCTATGCTACCTATGAGATAACTCCCTACGCAAGCTATGACCTTTCCCCTCTTTCAAAGGATGAGGTGAACATAACAAAGCGCACCAAAAAGGGTGAAGCAACCGTCAATGTTAAGGACAGAATAGTTTCGGTTAGTGAAAATGAGGGTAAAATTTATATGATACTTTCCGCTGATACCGAACGCTTTGTGAACCCTGAGCACCTTCTTGCTCTTTGCAAGAGTGAGGACCATAGAATAGTGCGCAAGGAAGTTTACACAAGAAATATGAAAATTTTCAGATAAAGGAACTATAAATATGATTTCAACCAACGATCTTTCCCTCCAGTACGGAGGAAGAACACTTTTTAAGAATGCTAATCTCAGCTTTACCCCCGGTAACTGTTACGGTATTATCGGTGCAAACGGTGCGGGTAAATCCACACTTTTAAAGATCCTTTCCGGCGAGATCGAGCAAACAAGCGGTGAGGTAAACCGTGATCCCAAGGAGAGAATCTCTGTTCTTAAGCAGGACCATTTTATGTTTGATGAATATACCGTTATCCGTACTGTTATCATGGGTAATACCGAGCTGTGCGATATAATGGATAAAAAGGAATATTATTATTCAAAGGAGGAAATGACCGAGGAAGAGGGCATGATCCTTTGCGAATTGGAGGAACGCTTTGCCGAAATTGACGGTTGGACCGCAGAATCGGATGCGGAAATTCTTTTAAACAGCCTTGGTATCAATTCTGAATACCACTATATGAATATGGGCGAGCTTTCTTCGGATATCAAGGTTAAGGTGCTTCTTGCCCAGGCTCTTTTCGGGAATCCGGACATTCTCCTGATGGACGAGCCTACAAACCATCTGGATCTTGAAACAATAGCATGGCTTGAAAACTTCCTTATAGATTTCCCCAATACGGTAATAGTTGTATCCCATGACCGTCACTTCTTAAATAAGATATGTACACATATAGTGGATGTAGACTTTGGTAAGATCACCACCGTTGTTGGTAACTATGACTTCTGGTTTGAATATACTCAGATAAGACAGCGTCAGATCAAGGAGCAGAACAAAAAGGCGGAGCAGAAGATCAAGGAATTGCAGGACTTTATCTCCCGATTCAGCGCAAATGCCTCCAAGCATAAGCAGGCAACAAGCCGTAAGAAGCTGCTTGATAATATTACTCTTGAAGCTGAAGAGGTATCCTCACGCCGTTTCCCCTATATAGCATTCAAGCCCACCCGTGAAATAGGTAATGAGGTTCTTACCGTTACAAATCTTTCAAAAACAATAGGTGACAGAAAGGTTCTTGATAATGTTTCCTTTATCATCCGTCCCGATGATAAGGTTGCATTTGTGGGCAGCGATCCTGTTGCAAGAACAACACTTTTTTCTATTCTTGCAGGTGAAACCGAGCCGGATGAAGGGGAGATCAAATGGGGTGTTACCACATCACAGTCTTATTTTCCTACCGATAACTCAAAGTATTTTGACGGATGCGAGGATTCCCTTATAGATTGGGTTCGTAATTACAGCGATCTTGTTTATGAGGCGGATGTGCGCGGCTGGCTTGGCAGACTTTTATTCTCAGGCGATGAAGCTAATAAGAGTGCAAAGGTTCTTTCGGGTGGAGAACGCGTAAGATGTATGCTTTGCAAAATGATGCTTGAAGCGTCAAATGTTCTTATTATGGATGAGCCTACCGACCATCTTGACCTTGAATCTATTCAGGCGCTTAACAAGGGCCTTTGTGATTTTACAGAAACCATACTGTTCTGTTCCCATGACCATCAGTTTACTCAGACCGTGGCAAACAGAATTATTGATGTTACACCCGGTTCTTTCTATGATAAGCAAACAGATTACGATTCCTATGTTGAAGAAATGCTTATAAAAACACGGGACGAATAACATAACAGATTTGTATATCAGAATTTGATACAAAAGCAAAAATCAAAGGAGTATTTATGAAAAGAGCAGTTTCCTTATTACTTTGTCTTTTGATATTTATCAGTACAGCATCCGTATGTGTACATGCATATACTCAAACCGGAAGATACCAGGTGGCAACAAGCGCGCTGAATTTCAGAGAGGTTCCGGTAAACGGGGCAGTTGTAGCACAGCTTCCTTTTGGCGAAACGGTAAATGTTACCGAAATTAAAGACGGTTGGGCGAAAACCACGGTGAACGGTAAAACTGCCTGGTGCAGCATGAGATATCTTGTGTATCTTGATACCGATGTTAAAACCACAAGCCAAAGCGGTCTTGACCTTATAAAAAACTTTGAAGGCTTTGCAAAATATGCATATTGGGATTATGCCCAATGGACTATAGGCTACGGTACCCGCTGTGAGGAAAACGAGTATCCGGACGGTATTACCACCGAGCAGGCAGAAAAGCTTTTAAGGGATGCCATAGTTAAGTATGAAATGTATGTAAATTCATTTCTCGGCTACTATGAAATAGAGGTAACGCAGAATCAGTTTGATGCTCTGGTAAGCCTTACATATAATATCGGAAGCGGCTGGACAAGTGAATCAAAATTAAGAGAACAGCTTTTAGACGGTATTGAAAAATATACAGACGAAGAAATAACGGAAGCCTTCTGCCAATATGTATATGCAGGGGGAGAAATGGTGAACGGTCTTGTAACAAGAAGAAAAAGTGAAGCAAATTTCTTCCTTGCGCAGGAGCATGTACATGTTTATATTTCGCAAACCGTTATAAGCGCTACCTGTATGGAAGCGGGTGAAACAAAATATGTGTGTGCCTGTGGAGATGAATATACAGTAACCGTTTCTGTAAGAAACCATAAGGCAAGCGATTTTATAGTTACCCTTGAACCTACAAAGGATTGTGAAGGACTTAAAATTAAACGCTGCGTAATGTGTAACATGGAAATGGAAGAAGAGGTCATTCCTAAAATAATGCCGGATATAAATCTTTCTTCATGGTATTTTGAGGGTGCAAAATACTGTATTACAGAGGGATTTATTTCGGGCAATGATAAGGGAATGTTCATGCCTGCAAACGAGCTTACAAGAGAACAGCTTGTTGTGATGCTTGCAAGATTTTCCGGAAAAGAGATATCCGAGGCAACAGATTCCGCCTTTGCTGATGTTGAATTGGGAAGCTGGTATGCAAATGAGATTGAATGGGCAGCTCAAAAAGGATATGTTAAGGGCATAGGTAACGGAGAGAATTTCGGAGTTGGTAAGAATATAACCCGTCAGGAACTTTGTGTTATCCTTTACAGATATGCTAAAAAATACGGTCTTTATATGGGAAGGCAGGCAGATCTTTCACAGTATAAGGATCAGGGCGCAATTGCAGATTGGGCGCAAACCGAAACTGCATGGGCTATAGAAGAAGGACTTCTTTCTTCAACCGACGAAAATTTAAAAGTGTTTTCTCCCGAAATGACAGTAACAAGAGCTCAGGCGGCAAAAATATTTATGAGCTTTGATATTTATATGTACAACTCTACCCGAAGATAACTTAAATTGTTGACACGGGATAATTAAAATGATATAATACTAAATTATAATACAGTAACATTCGGAGGTTTACAATGGTAAAGCTTACAAAGGAAAAGGTATGGCTTAAAAACGGTTTGGAGGTTATGGAAAACCCCACCGTTGCATACGAAGAAGCAAGAAAAAATACCATGGCATACGGTATTCTGCAGGCACATAATACCTCAGGCGATGCTGAAAAATTAAAGATCAGATTTGATGCTATGGCATCCCACGATATTACATATGTTGGTATCATACAGACAGCAAGAGCAAGCGGACTTACAGAGTTCCCTCTCCCCTATGTTCTCACAAACTGTCATAACAGCCTTTGTGCAGTTGGCGGTACAATAAATGAAGATGAACATGTATTCGGTCTTTCCGCAGCAAAGAAGTATGGTGGTATCTATGTTCCCGCACATCAGGCGGTTATTCACAGCTATATGCGTGAGATGATGAGCGGCTGCGGAAAAATGCTCCTTGGATCAGACAGCCACACAAGATACGGCGCCCTTGGCACCATGGCTATCGGTGAAGGCGGCCCTGAGCTTGTAAAACAGCTTCTCAAGAGAACCTATGATATCAACTGCCCTGAGGTTGTTGCAATCAAGCTTACAGGTGCACCCAAGCCGGGTGTAGGTCCTCAGGATGTTGCAATTGCAATTATCAGCGCGGTTTTCAAGAACGGCTTTGTTAAGAATAAGGTTATGGAGTTTGTTGGTGACGGTATTGCCAACCTTCCTATCGAATACCGTAACGGTATTGATGTTATGACCACAGAAACAACCTGTCTTTCCTCTATCTGGATGACTGACGAAAAGACTCAGAAATACTTTGAAATGCACAACCGTCCCGAAGACTATAAAAAGATGGCTCCCGGTGAGGTTGCGGCATATGACGGAATGGTAGAGGTAGACCTTTCCAAGGTTGAGTGTATGATAGCACTTCCTTTCCATCCCAGCAATGCTTATACAATTAAGGAATTCAATGCAAATGCAAAGGAAATCCTTCATGAAAGCGGTCTTGATGACCTTATTGCAAATATTACACCCGATGGCAGAGTTCAGGCGGTTCAGGGTGTTATCGCAGGCTGTGCAGGCGGTACCTTTGACAACATGTGCGCAGCAGCAGATATTCTTAAAACAGGCTGGGTAGGTGCTGATGAATTTGCGCTTTCCGCATATCCCGCAAGCCAGCCCGCATTCCTTGAATTAACAAAGAACGGTGTTGTAGCAACCATGCTTGAACGCGGTGTAAGTGTTCGTTCCGCTTTCTGCGGTCCTTGCTTTGGCGCAGGCGATGTTCCTCCCAACAAGGGACTTTCACTTCGTCATACCACCCGTAATTTCCCTAACCGCGAAGGCTCCAAGCCCGGTGACGGACAGAGCGCATTTGTTGCACTTATGGACGCGCGTTCCATTGCCGCTTCCGCAGTTAACGGAGGTAAGGTAACCGCGGCAACTGAGCTTGATATCGATTACACCACACCTAACTACCATTTTGACGATACCATCTACCGTAACCGTTGCTATTTTGGCTACGGCAAGGCAGACAGTGAGGCAGAGCTCAAGTTCGGCCCCAATATTACAGACTGGCCCGCACAGCCTGAGCTTTCCGAAAATATCCTTTTAGGTGTTGCATCCCTTATTACAGACGATGTAACCACAACAGACGAGCTTATCCCCTCGGGTGAAACCTCCTCTTATCGTTCCAATCCCGAAAAGCTCTCCACCTTTGCACTTTCCCGTAAGGATCCCGAATATGTTGGCAGAGCAAAGGAAATAAAGAAGGGCGAAATTTCCGAAAATGTTGCAAATGCAGTTAAGAGCTTGGGAGTAGCTCCCGAAGAGCTTGAAATAGCTTCCGTTGTATATGCCCGCCGTCCCGGTGACGGTTCTGCCCGTGAACAGGCTGCATCCTGCCAAAGAGTATTGGGCGGTCTTGCAAATATTGCTATTGAATACGCTACCAAGCGTTATCGCTCCAACCTCATCAACTGGGGTATGCTGCCCTTCCTCTTTGAATACGAGAATGTACCCTTCAAGGTGGGCGACTATATTCTTGTTAAGGATGTTAAGTCCGGGGTTGCAGAGGGCAGGCTTGAATTTGAGGCTTGGGCTATTACAGAAAGTGGAACAACTACCGAATTTGTTCTCAAAATGGCACCTCTTACCGATGATGAAAAGACCATCATCAAGTGCGGCTGCCTGATCAATTACTATAGAGAAAACAACTGAATCATAAGGGGCGCATTGCGCCCCTTTAAGACGGAAAAGAGATGATTTCATGTCTTTCTTGGTTAAAAAGAAAAAATTCTACATAACCTTTATCTCCCTGACATTAGCTATAGCACTGCAGAATGTTATCGTTTATTTGGTCAACATAACCGATAGCGTTATGGTAGGACGGTACAGCGAGGATGCACTTTCTGGTGTTGCTTTGGTAAATCAGATACAGTATCTTTTGCAGATGTCGGTTACGGGTATCGTTGAGGGTTCACTTATATTCTGCTCAAGAGCCTGGGGCGAGGGGCGTATAGACGGTGTAAAGAATATGGTGGCTATTTCCTCAAAGGTAGCGATTGCCGTATCTATGGTACTGTTTACTATATGCTTCACCATGCCTCACGGGGTCTTGTCCGTGCTTTCCAACAACGAGGATATTATAACTCAGGGTATGATGTATCTTAGGATAATGGTATTCACCTATCCTATCTTCGCCTTTACCCAGGCAATGCTTTCAATGCTTCGCAGCGTTGAAACCGTGCTTATAGGATTTGCAAGCTCAACCTTTGCCCTTATTACCAATCTTGCGCTGAATTACGTAATGATCTACGGTAAATTCGGTTGCCCCGCTATGGGTGTAAAGGGTGCGGCGTATGCAACCCTTATTGCAAGAGTCCTTGAGCTTACCGTTGTTTGTGTATATGTATTCGGTATAGATAAAAAGATAAAGCTTAAGGTAAAGGAGCTTATACCCTTTGATAAAGTTCTTTTCAAAACCTATTTCAAAACAGGAGCTCCTGTATTCTTCTCAGGTGTTTTGTGGGGTTTTGCCCAAATGCTCCAAACCGCAATATTAGGTCATACCACAAAGGAAGCAATTGCCGCAAACTCTATTGCCTCAACGGTGTTTTCGGTTATAACCGTTGTCAGCTACGCATCGGCTACCGCAACTGCTGTTATGATAGGAAAGACTATAGGCGAACGAAAAATATCCCGTTTGCCTCTGTATTCAAAAACATTCCAGGTGCTCTTTATTGGTATAGGTATAGTAACCTCTGCCCTTATCTTCTTCTTGCGGGGACCCATTAACTCAATGTATAATGTTTCTCCGGAGGCAACAAAGCTTTCAAATCAGTTCATGCTGGTGCTTTCAATTACCGTTATAGGTACGGCATATCAAAACGCGGTACATACGGGAATTGTGCGTTCGGGAGGAGATACAGCATTTGTTTTTAAGGTTGACACAATATTTATGTGGTGCCTTGTTTTACCCTTTTCATTCCTTTCGGCATTCGTGTTCAAATGGCCGATTCTTGTTACCTTTATATTCTTGAAACATGACCAGATATTAAAATGCTTTATTGCATTTTGGAAGGTGAATTTCGGAAAGTGGATGAAAAAAATAGATAATTGATTTTTATTTGAGCTTCAGGCTTAAAATAGTAATATATAACAGTAAAAGGAAGTAATATAAATGGACGAAAAGATAACTAAGGGCGGAATAAGTGTAGAAACAGAGCATTTATTCCCCATAATCAAAAAATGGCTTTACTCCGAAAAGGAAATTTTTCTGCGTGAGATAGTTTCCAATGCATGTGATGCTATTACAAAATTAAAAAGACTTTCATCCCTCGGTCAAGTACATGATATAGACGAGGATTATAAAATAACCGTTACCGCAGATAAAGAGGAAGGAACTCTTACCGTATCCGATAACGGTATAGGTATGACCGAAGAAGAGGTACAGAGATATATCTGTAATATTGCTCTTTCGGGTGCGCTTGAATTTATTGAAAAATACGAGGGTGATGACGGTTCCGATAACGGTATTATCGGTCATTTCGGTCTCGGCTTCTATTCTGCCTTCATGGTAAGCGATAAGGTTGAGGTAATTACAAAATCCTTTACCGATGAGCCTGCTGTAAAATGGGTTGGTAACGAGGCAGGTCAGTATGAGATAAGTGCCAATTATGAAAAAGAGGGCAGAGGTACTGATATTATTATGTATCTCAATGATGACGAAAAGGATTTTCTTAACCGTTCCACCCTTTTAGAGATACTTAATAAATACTGTTCCTTTATGCCTGTAGAGATCTTCCTTTCCTGCTCTGACGATAAGGAGGATACAGAATTTAAGGCAATTAACGATACTAATCCCCTCTGGCAGAAGCTTTCTTCCGATTGCACCGAGGAGGAATATACCGAATTTTACAATAAGGTTTTTAATGATTACCGCGATCCCCTTTTCCATATTCATATAAATGCGGATTATCCCCTTAACTTCAAGGGCATACTTTACTTCCCCCGCCTGAATCAGAATTATGATAATATCGAAGGTCAGGTAAAGCTTTATTACAATCAGGTATTTGTTTCAGACAACATAAAGGAAGTTCTTCCCGAATATCTTCTTATGCTCAAGGGTGTAATAGACTGTCCTGAGCTTCCGTTGAATGTTTCAAGAAGCTATATGCAGAACTCACAGTATATCAAGCGTATGGCAACTCATATTTCCAAGAAGGTTGCGGATAAGATAAATTCCCTCTACAATACAGAGCGTGAAAACTACGAGGAAATGTGGAAGGATATGAAGATATTCTGCGAATTTGCCTGCCTGCGCGACCAGAAGTTTTACGATAAAGTAAAAGGCGCTCTTTTGATGGAGCTTACAGACGGTTCCCATGTTACTATAGATGAATATCTTGAGGATGCAAAGGAAAAGCACGAAAAGGTTATCTACTATGCAAATGATAAGGTTTCTTCCTCTTGGTACATCAAGATGTATAATGATATGGGTATCAAGGTTGCACTTCTTGACCGCGGTATTGACACCCAGATACTTCCCTTGCTTGAACAGGATAAGGATATAAAGTTCAAGCGTGTTGACTCTGAGCTTGATGAAAGCCTGAAGGGTGACGGTGAGGTTGTGGAGGACGCGGAGCTTTCCGATATGTTTAAGAGCTTTGGTGAAGGAATTACCGTTAAGTTTGAAAATCTCAAGGATGCGTCTGTTCCCGCAATTATCAATATTTCCGAGGAATCAAGAAGATTTGCGGATATGATGCGTATGTACTCTATGGACGGTAAGATGCCTCCTGTTCCCAATGAATCCACCCTTGTGCTCAATCCCTCCAACCCTGTTATAAGAAAGCTGCTTGAAAAGAAGGATGAAGCAATTGCAAAGCAGGTATATACTCTTGCGTTGCTTTCACAGAGAAGTCTTACAGACAGCGAGATGAATGAATTCCTTAAATCAAGCTACAGCTTACTTGAAAAGCTTCTCTGATGAAGGATATTATAAAGGATTCTGATATCTGCCTGAATAATATTTTCAGGCTGGATAAGGAGAATAAATCTGTTAATACCCGTATTAAGGCTCATATAAGGGAGCTTGCCCTTTTCCTATCACCTCTTTTGCCAAAAGAACTTTCAGAGGACAGCGCAGATCAGCTTCGCCAAACTCTGCGGGATAAATCGTCAGGCTTAAGCGGGGAACAAATGAACGAACTTTGTCTTATGCTTTCACAGCTTGACTCAGGGTATAATTTTTCGCAAAAATATCTTGATATCCGTGAAAAAAAGAATACTGCAACGGCAGTTTATGTAAAAAATGCTCTTTGCGATATTGCCTTTGAAAAATTTTCAAAGCATTTCGATAAGCTTTCGGTTTATTATGCCGATGATTTTGAAAGTGCTTTGGAGGATGTTTATTATTCAAAAGCAGACTATACGATTATTCCCGTTTCTTCAAGCAAAAACGGCAGACTTGCACATTTCGGTGAGCTAATACTCCGTTATGAAATGAAGATATGTATGAAATGTACGGTTCATTCCAATACAGATGAAAGTGAAACACAGTTTTTACTTTTGTCAAAGAATACAGAATCCTTTGGGGCTTCGGAAAGCATATGCTTTGAATTTCTTTTAAGCCGCCCCGAAGAGAGCTTTACAGATATTCTTTGGGCAGCAAAGCAATACGGATGCAAGTATATTTCATCACATATGTCGGCTGAAAACAGCCATGCCGTAATAGAGCTGGATGTTTCCAAAGGAAATACGGATGCCCTTTGCTTATATTTATTTCTTGAGCACCCAAGGCATGTTCCCATGGGATTGTACGGTATAATATAATGGTCGGTGTTTGATAAGCTGCTATATTGAGTGAAAAATATAAAACCCGTTTCATATACCTTAAAAAGGTATACGAAACGGGTTTTGATTTTGTTGGATATTATTGAAGAACAGTATTATTTCAGCGTGTCAAAGCTCATGAAGATTTTAACTGCCTGAGCTCTTGTTACCGTTAATTTTGGAGAAAGTATGAGTTCGTTTGTGTGAGTTGATCCGATAATACCCTTTAATAAAGACCAGTTTATACCTTCAATTGCCCAGGAAGAAATATTGTTCCAATCCTTATAAGAATACACAACCTGAGGGTAAAGATTTGTATCCAGAGAATACCTGAACATCAATACAGCTATCTCTTCTCTGGTTATGGTTCTGCCAACTCCGAAATTACCGTTACCTACTCCCTGTATATATCCTCCGTTTTCTGCCCATATAACCGCAGGTCCGTACCAGCTTTCACTGTTGGTATCATTAAAAGGAGAATCTTTATAATAAGAAAGATCCGCTTTATCCATACGGGCAAGCATAACAACAAACTGTTCTCTTGTAAGCTCACCTTCGGGTGCAAACATACCCTTATCGTTTCCGTTTATATATTTGTTTTCGTAGCAGTATTTCACACCGTTATAATACCAGCTTGAGCTTTTTACATCAGGGAATCCTTTGTATACCAGCCTTCCTTCGTTTGCGGAAACTTTTATTAAGTAATTAAGATCTTCATAGCTGACCTTTACGGTGTAAATTCCGGTTTTTTTGGCTGTTATATGTCCCTCTTCATCTATTGAGAGGCCAAAAGAGTCATATTCATAGGTAACCGTGTCCCGATTTGTACCGAATACATACTCATTTGTTCCGTCACAATAGGATATGATACTCTTTATTTGGGGAATATAATCCTTTGAATTAACGGTAATGTTGAAATCGGTACCCGTAACGGGGATAAATTCGGCTGTGTCGGTTATGGTTGCGATATCGTAGATGTATACATAAATGTAAGTGAGATGACCTCGGAATTCTACGGTTATCATGGTTTCTCCGGCAGAAAGTATCTGAAATTCCATAGAGTTATTTATTCGTTTTATTATACTTTCATTGTATCCGTACATTTTTATTTCATCCGCAAAGCCCGAAATGCTTCTCCATTTATCGCGAAAGGCCGTACAATAATACATGGAAATTTTAACCTTTTCATCATGGGAAGACCTTCTTATCATGCACTTTGTTTGCGCACTGATTCCCGTAATATCAAGGGTGGAGGATTCTCTTGTATCCCGCGGTAAGCTTTCATAGGTCCTGTTTTTTGAATACAACTCTTTAAGGTCGGCATATGATGAAGCGGAGATCTCTATGGGTAATACTGTTGTGTTCCAAACACCCCATTCTTTGCCGTAGGCATAGGAAACAAAGGCGCTTGTATCCTTTGTTATATGTCCCCTTTTATCTCCGGAGAGTCCTGGATTATGGCAGTATGCATAAACATTCTTTTTGCATATATCGGTGATTCTGAAACGCAATCCGTCATTTGATTCAAAGAAAACAAGATAGCTTTGATCGGTCAGTCTTTTTTCACTTGCTACGGCTATGAATTTTTTATATTCTTCCGAATATTTTACATCTATGGCATCGCAGGTAGTGTTTTTTAAAGCATATCCGCGAAAACAAAGAGTAAGAGGCCAGTTTTCATTATTGGCATCCGCTGTTGCAAGGGCGGTGCAATGTCCCTTTGTGCCGCTTTCTGTGTAATAAAGATAAAGTGTTCCGTTAACTTCGGTTAAGCTTGGTTCGCCTATTCCCCAGAATGACTGATCCTCTGTGAAGCATACTATCGGTTTTGGTGAAAAACCTCCCCAACCATCTCCGTTCCACTTTTCGTACGGTCCGTCAGGTTTTTTGCTTCTTGCAACGAAAAGGGAATTATCTGTTTGCGCATAATTTATGGTGGATGTGTAGGCAAGATAATAATAACCGTTTATATATATTACTCCGGGATCACAGCATGAATAACGGTCAAGACTCATGGGTGTAGGTTGAAGTACGCATTTTTCCTCACTCCAGTTTTTTCCGTCAAAGTGCTTGTACATTATCCAATCCCATTGCTCTGTGCTGCTTCCGCTTGAAGCGAACCACGCGTCTATTGTACCGTCATCATTAACTATAAATGACGGGCCGTAGCGATATCCGGAGGAAACCGTTTGAGGAACCTTGTAAATATCATATTCACCTGCAGGGTTTGAGGTAATATTTATAAACTCGCTCATATCCGCGTTTACAAAAAGTGCGGTTAATATGATCATGAATAAAAGTGCGAGGGTAACGATTATAATTTTTTTCATTTTCATTTTCTCTATCATATATATTACGGCTCCGTATTTGCTGTTTGCTTTATCATTCGCACAAGCTCTTTTGCGGGCAGAGGAAGCGAATGATCTTTCTTTTTAACAAGAGTTATTTCTCTTGTGGGCAGTGGCTCGCTTAAAATCAGCGGACGTATTTCCGATTCCGATTCAAGAAACTGCGTGGGAACAAAACCTATTCCTAAGCCGTATTTAACAAGGGGGATTATCTGATCGGCTGTTGCTGCCTCAATATCGGGGGAAAAATTACATCCCTGCTTCAAAAATTCCTCAAAATAGAATTGATGGGTAGAGCTTCCGCTTCCAAGGGATATTATGGGATACTTCGCTAATTCACCCAGGGATATTTTTTCGTTTATCTTAAAATCCTTACTGCATATCGGTACCTCCTGCAAAGAGGAAAGCTTTGTTTCGCTTAATTTGGGGTTGCATTCTATAGGTGTGGTGACTACGGCAAGGTCAACAAGTCTGTTATCGGTCATTTTAAGTGCCTGAGGGGTGGATGCGTTGAGTATCTTTATTCTTATTGCGGGATACATCCTGTGATAACTGCGCAAAACAGGCAAAAGACAGCATCTCAGGGCAATTTCGGTTGCCGCTACGGAAACTATTCCGTTCTCCATGCTGTGCTTTGCGCAAACCGCTTCCTCGCCTGCTTGAATATGTTCAAAGGCAACTGAAATATGTTCGTAAAGCTCCTTGCCGTCTTCGGTTAAAATAACACCCTTGTTGGTTCTTTCGAACAGGGTACAGTCTAATTGCTTTTCAAGATTTTTTATTGCCCTTGTAAGGTTGGGTTGATTACTGTATATCACCTCTGCGGCGCGAGTAAAGCTTTTGTATTTGGCAACATTATAAAAAATTCTGTAATGATCGTAACTGATATTCATAGGCTTCTCCATATCCAAATGACATATCGAATATGCTAACTATACATTTTACATATACCACAAAATGTATTATAATACCTTCAACAGCTTATGTCAATACAGAAAGGGTAAAAAAATGAACATCTCACTAATGACAGAATTATTGGAAGCCTTTACAATACTTTGTTTTGGTCTTTCCTGGCCTATTTCGATCCGCAAGTCTCTTATATCAAAAACCGCAAAGGGCAAAAGTCTTTTCTTTGAAGTGTTTTTGCTTATAGGTTATGCATTCGGTATTACCCGTAAGATAATACAGATAAGTTATCTTGGCTGCGAAGGAAGTATATTCTATTTAAGATTCTTTTTCTACATTCTCAA
>JAFYPJ010000011.1 GCA_017547545.1 Clostridia bacterium
ATATAACGCTTCATTTTTACCTCACATAATTTATGTTTTTAGTATAAATTATGCGGCAAATAAAGCAACTATTCCGATATGATCAAGGAATCAATTTTTTCCAGAAGTTTACTTGTGTCTTCACCAAAGGCTGTTAATGTTACAGGTTTTGAAAGATCAAGTCCGAAAATGCCCATTATAGATTTGGCATCAATGGTATAATTTCCGCTTGAAAGCTCAATATCGTAATTACACTCGGTTGCCGTATCAACAAGGGTTCTTACATCTTCAATTGTTGAAAGTTTGATGTTTACTGTTTTCATATAATATCTTTCCTATTTTGCTATATATATAGTTTACAGTATTATTAACGATTTGTCAACAATTATAATGAAAAAACACGGCTATATACCGTGTTTTTTCATTATATTATTATTCAACATCAGGATCATTGGTTTCAGGTGTATTCATTTCTGTTGTTTCTGTTGATTCTGTTGTTTCTTCTGCGGTTTCACCGTTGTTGGTTTCATCCCCGGTTTCGGTTGTTTCATCGGTTTCTATGGGGTTGCCGTCTTCATCCGTTTCCTTATCCTTGTCTTCGTTGAGCTTTGTATTTTCTTCATCATGCTCATCACAATACTTGGAGGGGATAGTACCTGCAGCAAAATAACCTGTTTCTATAAATCCTTCACAGTATTTTGTTGCGCGTAAACCTGATTCGCTGCAAATGGAAGCTGAAACGATAGCATCGTTATAATTGAACTTTTTCTGATATTCAACGGGGTTACCGTAACCGTCTGTAAATACTGTTTTTTCATGAAGCTCTCTCATAACATCTTCCCATATCTGAAGCGCGGGACTCATTGTTTCAGAGAAACCGTTCAAGCTCATAGGCATAGCATAACCAAACCAAACACCGCCTACATAGTAAGGTGTATAACCCATAAACCATCTGTCACAGTCATCTGAGGTTGTACCTGTTTTTCCTGCACATGCGATCTTGTTATCAAATGTAAGTCTTGATGCAGTACCTGTAGAGGTTACTTCCTGAAGCATCATTGTCATAATAGATGCATTTGCAGGACTGATTACCTGGCTGGGTTCACCGTTATTATCAACAATTACATTACCTTTGCTGTCAAGAATCTTAACAACTGTTCTTGTTCCTGTGAACACACCATTGTTTGCAAATATCTGATAAGCACCGGTAAGCTCACGAACGGTTACACCAAAAGTCATACCGCCAAGACCGAGAGCAGAAAGGTTAAGGTCTGAAAGAACCGCCCCAGATGATGTTGTATATTCATAGATAACGCTTTCCATACCAAGCTTATCGTGTACAAATTCATAGGAAGCCTGAAGTCCCAATTTGTTGAGAACCTTTACCGCAACTGTATTTACAGATCTTCTTATTGCATCGTGAACAGTTGTAGGTCCGCGATAACCTGCGGGATAGTTCACAGGCCATCTGCCGGAATAAGGGCTGTCATTTATAATAGAACCGTAATTAACAACACCGTATTCAATTGCGGGTCCGTATACAGCTACGGGCTTAATTGAAGAACCGGGAGAACGGGTTGTTTGAGCAGCATAGTTAAGCACACGGCTTTGTGTTTTTTCTCCTCTGCCGCCTACCAATCCAAGAATGTCGCCAGTTACAGGATCGGTAATAACCATAGATGCTTCAGGCTGAACACCCTGATTGATCTTTGCAAAATTTGCATCGTTTACAAAGTAATTTTCAAGAATGTTCTGAACGGTGGGATCCATAACTGTATATATATGAAGGCCGCCCGTATAAAGCATCTGTGTTGCTGCCGCCTCTGTGATGTTAAGGTTTTCAACCAAAAGATCAATTGTATCTTCAATAACAACATCGGTATACCAGGATGTGGTAGACATAATATTGTTATTGGTAATCTTTTCACTCAAAACAAGCTCGGTATTAAGTGCATTTTCATACTGTTCATCGGTAATTTTGCCAAGCTCATGCATCTTATAAAGTACATCATCGCGCCTGTCTTTGTTTTTATCAGGGTTAACATAGGGATCGTATTTATAAGGATACTTCGGAATTGCCGCAAGAGCTGCGCATTCAGTAAGATTGAGTTCTGAAACACTCTTTCCGAAATATGTTTTTGCAGCTGTTTGAACACCGTAGCAATGCTCGGAAAGATATATAGTATTAAGATAGATCTCAATTATATCTTCTTTTTCAAGAGTTTTTTCAAGCTCTAAGGCGGTCATTATCTCCTGAACCTTACGCTGAATTGTAACATCGTCTTCACCCGTTACATTCTTTATAAGCTGCTGTGTAATGGTTGAACCGCCAAAGCTTGAACGACCTGTCATAAAGAAGAAGGTTGCACCTGCAGTTCGTTTCCAGTCTACACCCTCGTGCTTCCAGAAACGCTCATCTTCAATTGAAACAAAGGCTTCAACAAGCTCCGTAGGCATGGATTCATAAGATACCCAGGTACGGTTTTCACTTGAGAAAAGCTGCTGATTTTCAATTTCAACAGGAGTACCTACACGCTTTTCACGGTCTGTATAATCCATATAGTAAATTCTTGTTGTAAGGTCCTGGTCGGTTGACAATGCAGTAATTTCGTCTACTTCTACCTCTATATAGTTGTTTATATAAACGAAAAAAGTAACGCCAACTATAGCACCGGTTATCAAACATATAAGCAAAATCGTCATTATAATGTTCAGAATATAAGTAAACAACTTACCAATTGCCCTTAAACCAAACAAAGCAATGTTTTTTATGCCAAAAGACGATTGATTATTACGGTTTGAATTGCCATTATTCTTCTTTTCCATATAATAACCATCCTTTCTTTCAAAGTATTATAGTATTATAAACCATTATTATGAACACAATATGAACATTAGCTTTTTAAAACAACATTTTCACTTCCCAAAAGCTCGCAGAGTTCCTTTATCACAAAGTCCGTAGAATCTACAGATCTTGTACTTACCTTGAAATATTTTTTATTACTCATATCATAAAATACAAGGGCTGTGTTTCCGGGAAAGATCTCAATTATCGCCATTGCCCGTTTATATGAAGAAGACTCGGTACTTTCTATTCTTAAATAGAGAGTTTTGGTTTCCGCAGATATTTTCTTTTCCGTAAGACTTTCCATGCTTCTGATATCCTTTACACTGCGAACAACAAGCTTTGCATATTCATCCTCTTTTCTTGTAACACTACCCTTGACATATATGGGAACATCGGGTATAAACAGCTCACGGAATTTTCTGAATATATCGTCAAACACTATAAGCTCGATTTCGCCGTTTGAGTCCTCAACGCTAACAAACGCAACACTTGAGCCGTTTCTTGTTTTCTTCTGTACCACCCTTGTAACAATGCCGCATACCGCCTGCTCCGCTTCATTGTTATCATAAGTGTTTGCAAGAGTTAAAATATCTATATGAGGCAAACCTTGTATAATGTTTTTGTATTCATCAATAGGATGTCCCGAAAAACAAAGTCCGGATACTTCCCTTTCAACCATAAGCTTCTGTTTTTGGGTAAAATCCTCTACCTTTGGGTAATCGGGAATAACTACAGATTCGCTTCCGCTGAACATATCTATCTGCCCGGAAAGAAGATTTCTTCTTTTTTCGCGAACGAGATCAAGAAGATTTTCATACATCTGAAGCAAATAAGGTCTGTTGTCACCAAGAAGATCGAATGCACCGCATTTTATAAGAGACTCAAGCTGTCTTGAATTAACATCCTTATCGGCCATCCTATGAACAAAATCGGCAAAAGACTTGAATTTACCGTTTTTTCTTTCGCTTATAATATTCTTTATAAAGGGTTCTCCAACATTTTTCAATGCAAGTAATCCGTATCTGATATTACCGTCATCGCTAACGGTAAAATACACACCGCTTGAATTGATATCCGGAGGTAAAAGTTTAATACCCATTTTTTTTGAATCCGCAACATATATGGCGGTTTTATTCATATCACCTACCACAGAGGTAAGCAATGCTGCCATATAATATGCAGGATAATGGGCTTTAAGATATGCGGTTCTGAAGGAAATGAATGAATATGCAGCCGCATGGCCTTTTTTAAAGCCGTAATTTGCAAAACCCGTCATATCTTCAAATAAAGCTTCAGCATCAAGTCTGTCTGCTCCAAGTGAAACAGCACCGTCTATAAAATTATCTCTTTCGGAAGCAATAACATCGGCTTTCTTTTTTGAAATAGCTCTTCGTACCACATC
>JAFYPJ010000012.1 GCA_017547545.1 Clostridia bacterium
GAAGTCAATAAATATATCTTGGACAAGCAGTCCGAGCTTGAAAAGACAAAGCGATTCTATCACACCGGCAACCGCATGGCTGATTTTATTCTTGACTCCAAGATTACGCAAAATGAGGATATAAGCTTTGAAATATCGGGTACACTTAAATCACTTGAAGATGTGGATGAATTGGATTTAACCTCTCTACTCGGCAATATGCTGAACAACGCAATTGAAGGAGTACAAAATTGCGAAGAAAAGCGAATCGAAATAGTTTTCCGTACACAGGGTGAGTATCAAAATATCACCTGCCGAAATACCATCGGTGAATCTGTTCTTGACAAGAATCCCGATTTGAAATCGTCAAAGGCAGACAAATCCAACCACGGATTTGGTGTTAAGAGCATTAAAAACACCGTTGAAAAATACAACGGCATGATAGAATTCTACGAAAACAACGGTATGTTCTGCGTTCATTGTGCTTTGCCGCTGTAGGAAATTATAGTTTAACGGGTAGCACCCGCGGGCAAGAATCGGGATTGCAGTTAGATTTTACCCATCGTTTAATGCCCGAAATAGAGTGAACAAAAAACTACAGTTTAACGGGTAGCACCCGCAGGCAAGAATCGGGGTTGCAGTTAGATTTTACCCATCGTTTAATGCCCGAAATAGAGTGAACAAAAAATTACAGTTTAACGGGTAGCACCCGCAGGCAAGAATCGGGGTTGCAGTTAGATTTTACTCATCGTTTAATGCCCGAAATAGAGTGAACAAAAAATTACAGTTTATTGCGGAGTTTGCAACAGACAATTGTAGGGAATGCAGCCCTCTGCATTCCGTAAATCTGCGATTGATTTATAGCTATGATATTCAAGAAAAACAACTACAAATACCAAGAACATTTTGTTATATTTTTTCGTTTACTATAAGTCTAAAGTATATTCGCGATGCCAATTGCATGCATATTCAAATTGACAACCGGAACAAATTATGGTAAGATATATTCATACCACTCTAAGGAGAAAACAAATGAATATTCCAATGAATTTTATCTGCAAGGGACATGAGTTCAACACTCCCGAAAAATATGTACCCCAGCCTTATTTCCGCCGTAAATTTGAGGTGAAAAAGGATCTTGAATCTGCAATACTTCTTATCGGCTCTCTCGGTTTTTATGAGGTACATATAAACACAAAAAACATAACCAAGGGAATTATTGCTCCCTACCGCGCAAATCCCGATCACTATATATATTTTGACAGATACGATATTACAAATGAGCTTGGTGAGGGTGAAAATATCCTTGCAAGCATTTTGGGTAACGGTACCCAAAACACAGTTATCCGTATTTGGGGCGGACTTCGTTTCCCTTGGAGAAGTGCGCCGGCACTAAGCTTTGAAATAACACTTAAATATAAGGACGGAACAGAAGAAACCGTCATATCGGACGAAAACACACTTTGCTGTGATTCTCCCATAATCTTTAACGATTTTCACTTTGGCGAATATTACGATGCCCGCCTTGAATGTAAAGGTTGGGACAGCGTTGATTTTGATGACAGCAAATGGACTCCTGCCATTCCCCGTCTTGCTACCCGTGGGGAGGCAAGAATATGCGAAGCAGAGCCCGTAACAATTCAGCAAGAGATCGCTCCTGTTTCCGTTACCGAATACGAAGGCGGTTATATCTATGACTTCGGTGTAAACGAGGCAGGCCTTTGCCGTCTTCATATCAACGGCACCGAAGGTCAGAAGATAGTAATGAAGCACTTTGAAATAATGGTAGACGGCAAACCTTATTACAAGAACATCCGTTATAACGGATGCGAGCGTGCACAGGATGACGAATACATCTGCAGCGGAGGAGAGGTAACCCATCTTCCCCGATTCACCTACCACGGCTTTCGGTATGTATATGTTGAGGGAATAACCAAAGAACAGGCTACCCCCGATCTTCTCACATACCTCACCGTTCATTCTAACATTAAAATGCGCGGTTCGTTTGAATGTGACAATGAAATCATAAACAAGATTCAGGAAGCATGTGTACGAAGCAGCCTTTGTAATCTTCAATATGTTATTACAGACTCTCCCCACCGTGAAAAGAACGGCTGGACTGCGGATGCCGCACTTTCCGCAGAACAGATGCTTTATAACATGGAACCTGAAACCACATGGAGAGAGTGGCTTCGCAATGTTTACAAATCTATGAAGGATGACGGAATGATCCCCGGCATTATTCCCACCGCCGATTGGGGTTATGAGGACTTCAACGGCCCCTGCTGGGACTGCGTGCTTGTATACCTTCCCTATTGGGGTTATCAGTACCGTAAGGACATAAAAACACTAAAGGAATGCGCAATTCCAGTTTTCCGTTATATCAACTATCTCTACACCCTTATAGATAAAAACAATCTTATCGAAGCACCCGGCGGACTTGGTGACTGGGCGCAGGTTGGCCGTTCCAGCGGCCGCGCATTCAAAACACCCTGCATCTTTACCGATTCTGTTATATCAATGGATATTGCACGCAAAGCGGCATTTATCTTTGAGGTTCTCGGTATGAAAGAAAATGCAGAATACGCAAAAAAACTTGAAAACCGTCTTTATGAGGGTATCCGCGCTAACCTTATCGACTTTAACACGGGTATAGTTTGCGGTAACACCCAAACCTCACAGGCTATGACGATATTCTACGGCTTGGTTCACGGTGAGGAAAAGAGAAAGGTTTACGATCACCTTCTTTCCCTTATTGAGAAGGATAAAGAGCATATGAATGTGGGAGTTCTTGGCGGCAAGGTTCTTTTCCGTGTTCTGTGTGAAAACTCTCACCATGAGCTTGCATACAGGATGATAGTCCGCACAGACTTCCCTGCCTACGGAAATCTTATCGCAAGAGGTGCCACCACCCTTTGGGAATTCTTTGATGCCGAGGGCGCAAAGATCGACTCGCTTAACCACCACTTCTGGTCGGATATTTCAGCCTTTTTCTACCGTTATCTTGCAGGAATCAACATAAACCCCACAGCAAAGGATGTGGATAATGTAAACATTGAGCCTGTATTTATAGATGACCTGAAGCATATCAAGGCAGAACATATCCACCCCGCAGGAAAAATAAGTGTTGAGCTTGTACGCGAACAGTATCAGGTACACATGACAGTAGAATGTCCCGATGCTATCCACGGCGAGGTTAAGATTCCCTACGGCTGGCGCTTTAAGGACAATACCCGTAAGGCAGACCTCCACAGCGGAAAATATATAATTTATATGGTATAGAAAAAATCTCCCGAAAATTTCGGGAGATTTTTTATTCTATACTATCATATCTCATAAATATCTTTGCTGCCTGTGCTCTCGTTACCGTCATCTTGGGAGAAAGAAGATTTGCAGTCTCGCTTGTAGAGCCGAGCAGTCCTGCCTTGATTGCCCAAGCACAGGCATCTAAAGCCCATGTGCTGATATCTGTCCTATCATCACAGTATACGACATCAGCCTTTTCGCTGACATCTAAACCATGCCTCTCGGAATATCTACAGAGAATTACCGCAAGCTGCTCACGGGTCATGGGCTGTCCGATACCAAAGCGACCGTTTCCAATACCGTATACAAGACCCTCTGTATTGGCCCAGATAACCGATGCACCATACCATGAAGCAACATTAATGTCATTGAATGTACTTTGGGTATACTCGCTTAATTTAGCTCCGGAAATCCTCGCAAGAATGACTACAAATTGCTCGCGGGTCAGCTCGGCACCAGGCTTGAAGATACCCTCATCCGTACCGAGAATATACCCGTGTTTGAAGCAGTATTCTATACCTTCGGAATACCATGAACCCTCCCATACATCGGGAAAACCTTCATATACAAGTACAGGAATAAACTCTGTTTTCAATACCTTGGAGCATATGGTACAATTCTGTATTCTGCGGCCTTCATAAAAATAGTCGGGTTCTTCTATAACTATCCATGATCCGGGGAGATGCCCCTTGGCTTCCTCGGGCATATAATCTATCGCACCGCAGCCATTATCGCACACTGCACTCATTGTTCCCTGCTCTATGCAGGTAGAATTATTATCGCTTTGATAATCTGTGAAGCTATGTCCTAGTGCAGAATCCTCAGCAATACGTGTCTCAAAGAAACCGCAAAGCTCGCACGCCGCAGTCTCTGTACCATCGGATATACAGGTAGCATCGTTATTGTATTCGTAAATTCCGAAGACATGGGGTCCCGGCATCGGAATAACTTCTGCATATACTGTGTTGCAAAGGTTGCATACATAAACTGTTTTTCCGTTCGCAACACAGGTAGCATCTATCGTTTCTGCAAATATATAATCGTGTATTTTTGAATTCTCTTCGATAATTATCGACTTTGTACCGCAACCGTTTTCGCATATCGCCGTCATAGTTCCATCCTCTGCACAGTTACCGTTCCTATCACTGGTATACTCGGTAAACACACAGTTTCTGCAGGGCAAAAACTCAAATTGGATATTATTATTTTCAGCATAATTATGGGCATAAGAGTTCACATAGCATTTGATAGATGCATTTCTGGTGTAATAAAATAACGCGCCCTCTATCAGTACAACACTATCCGGAATTGTAACACTTTTCAGATAGTTACACTCACTAAACGCAGCACCGCCTATAAGTGTAACGCTGTCGGGTATAACGACCTCAGTTAGCGATCTGCATCTATTGAATGCCTGCGGACCTATACTTACTACACTGTTCGGTATAATTACGTTTGTTATATAACTTTCTCTAAAGGCATAACCAGCAATAGTAATCGTTCCTTCTTTGATAGCATAAGTACCTTTGAGTGAATTGCCGGCAATCATGTGTTTACCGATATACAAAACACCGTCATCCCGGTTTGTAGTGTCTCTATATAATTTTGTATTATAGAATATCTCACTTCCAATGTAAGTAACACTATCGGGAATAGTTGCTCTGATCAAATTTTGACAATTGTAAAAAGCCGCGCTTTTAATGGTTGTAACACCGTAAGGTATGTCTATGCTTGTCAAGGATCTGCAGTTTGAAAATGCACCATTTTCTATTATTTTAACACTATCGGGTATTGTTACATTTTTTAAGGCATAACAACCACCAAATGCCTGTCTGCCGATATATGTAACGCTGTCGGGTATAACGACACTTTCAAGCTCCCTACAGCCTTCAAATATATAGTCGCCAATTTTGGTAATACCTTCAGATATGAACACGCTCTTAATTGTTCCCGGGTAATCATAAAAGGGATTGGTAAAAACATAAAGTGATTCAATATATTTATAATCATACATATCTCCTGTGCCTGTGATCCTAAGCTCCCCGCTGTTATCAAGCGTCCATGTAATATCGTCACCGCATCTGCCCGAATCGACTATGGTCGTGGATTCCTCGGCTGTACAAGAGAAGGATAATAATAATAATATTGCAAAAAAGACAATTATAATTGCAGTTGAAAAATATAACCTTTTATTACCCATGTTAGCCTCCGATTTGTTTATTTTCTTTAATTGTAGCACACTTATCCGATTTTGTAAACGGTTTAGTTGTTCATATTTAGCAATATTTTTTCAAATATAACCAATCAGGCAACGACACACTCAGGCTTGAAAGATCCCCAAATTTCTCCCTTCAATGCACGAAACTGAGCAGTTTACTATATATTTAAAAAATCTCCCGAATTCGGGAGATTTTTTATTATAAAAGATTCTTTCTTAATTCTTCGCCGCTTGCGGGATGGAGATATGCAGGGGCAATATCAAATACTGTCTTGCAGCCCTTAGCACCCTCATTTGCCAAACGGTATGCGGCACGGGCAAATGCGGTAAGCACGCTTGAGGTAAACTGGGGATTGGAATCAAGCTGTAAGCGGTATTCGATCACATGCTTGTTTTCGTTATTAAGACCTGTGGTGCCTGTGCGGAACACCATACCGCCATGAGGAATACCTGCATGGTCTCGGTCTAATTCCTCCTTTGTGATAAAGGTTACCGTGGTATCATAATCGGCAAAGTAGTTAGGCATAGTCTTGATCTCATTTTCGATCCTTGCCTTATCTGCACCCTCCTCTGCCACAACAAAGCACTCTCTTGTATGCTTCTGGCGGGTGGTGAGTGTGGGGTTTTCGCCTGCACGAACGCTGTCAAGAGCAGCCTCAACAGGAACTGTATACTGACGGGCATCCACAACACCCTCAATTCTTCTGATAGCATCCGAATGCCCCTGGCTTACGCCCTTACCCCAGAAGGTATAGTCATTACCGCAGGGCAAAATCGCCTGACCGTAAAGGCGGTTAAGAGAGAACATACCGGGGTCCCAGCCGACAGAGATAATCGCAACCTTGCCACTTTCCTTGCACACCTTGTCAACATTTGCAAAATGCTCGGGAATCTTGGCATGGGTATCAAAGCTGTCTATAACATTAAAATATTTAGCCATATCGGGAGTTTGGGTGGGAAGGTCCTTTGCGCTTCCGCCGCAGAGGATCATTACGTCTATATCATCCTTATATTTTACTGCATCCTCCATTGAATAAACGGGGATATCGGTTTCGGTTTTAACGCTTGCGGGATCGCGGCGGGTAAAGAGAGCAACAAGCTCCATATCGCAAGCATTTGTTACCGCAGCCTCTACCCCTCTGCCCAGGTTTCCGTAACCTGCTATTGCAATTCTTATCATAATATCATTCCTTTTCCAAAATATGCTTTTATTATATTACTTTAAAGAAAAGATGTCAATAAAAAAACGCAGATTTTCTGCGTTTTTTAATGTATAGGAATTTGCTCCGCCTCGTGAAATTAAAGAATTACTTCATTACTAATGATTGGGGCGGAATTGGGCGCGGCAACTTGTCGCTAAAGCGGAATTATCCACAGTGCAATATTGAAATAAAGAAGTACCGCGCAGGTATCCACAATAGTAGTAATAAGGGGTGAAGCCATAATTGCCGGATCAAGGTTAACACGCTTTGCCAGCATGGGAAGAACACATCCCAATACTTTAGAAAGAATAACAACACCGATAAGAGTAAGACCTACAGCCAGGGATAAGAACCAGATATCAATATCCGCATCCTTATATATAAGGCTGTACATCACCCATATTCTTGCAGTATTTGCAAGGGCAAGAACAACACCAACCAGAAGCGCGATGCGAAGCTCTTTAAAGAACACCGCGAAAAAGTCTTTGAGCTTGATTTCCTCGGTTGCAAGACCGCGGACTATCATAGCCGAGGACTGCGAGCCGCAGTTACCGCCCGTACCCATAAGCATGGGTATAAAGGAAACAAGCAAGGCATTCATGGCATCCTCAAAGTTGGTTATGATTATACCCGTAAAGGTAGAGGAAAGCATAAGTATCAAAAGCCAAAGAATACGGTTTTTGCTGTGCGCCCATACAGAGGTTTTGAAATACGCATCCTCACTGGGAGTTACCGCTGCCATGATAGCAAAGTCTTCTTCTGCCTCTTCCTGAATGACCTCCATCGCATCATCTACCGTAACGATACCAACCAAACGGGTTTCGTTATCAACGATAGGCATTGCAAGGAAGCCGTATTTTTCAATATCCCTTGCAACCTCTTCCTTATCATCGTGGGTGTAATTGTATATAACACCCGTATCCATTATATTTTCAATAACCTCGTCATAGGGTGCAAGCAAAAGATCCTTAACCGTTACAACACCAATAAGATGTCTGCGCGCATCGGTTACATAACATGTATAAACCGTTTCCTTATCGGGGGCGGTTTTCCGAAGAATATCAAATGCCTCCTTTACGGTTACATGCTTTTTCAGATCTACAAACTCAATGGTCATAATACTTCCTGCACTATCCTCAGGATAGTTCAGAAGATCGTTTATACTTTTTCGGCTGTCCGGAGGAGTAACGCGCAGTATTCTCTTAACAAGAGATGCGGGCATCTCCTCTATAAGGTCTACCATATCGTCCAAAAACATCTCCTCAAGAACCTCACCAAGCTCGTTATCGGAAAATGACTTTATAAGCATCTCCTGCATATCGGGATCCATCTCGGCAAAGGTTTCGGAAGCCAGCTCCTTGGGAAGAATACGGTAAATACGGGGTACAACCTCAATTTCCGCTTCTTCAAGAAGCAATGCAATATCCGGAGCTTCCATTTCTATAAGCATGGTACGAAGCTCAGGATATCTTTTTTCTTTTAACAGTTCAAGTGCATTTTCGTACATTTTAATTCCCCCTTTCTTTTTTTCGGGGGGCAAGTGATCAGAATTTACAACGGCATACAGTAGCCATATTCAGTTCGATCAGTCGCCCGCCGGGTTTGAATTTTGCACTACTGCCCGTGTCCATTCATTCTTCACTCCTTTTTTGAAAAATTTTTATATTTATGCTTCAATGATCATAGCTTCGTAAGGAGCTAAGGTCATTTCACTGTCAAGAACAGTTCTTTGCGCGGAAGAAAGAAGTATATTACCGTTTTCACAAGGATTCTTTACATTGATCTCTTTTTCGGAATAGTTAAGAACAACATAAACATCCTTTTCGCCTTCAAGGAAGCGGCGGAATACTACTTCACCCTCTGCGTTGCGTAATAACTCAAAATCGCCTCTCATAAGAGTCTTATTTGCTGCTCTAACCTTAAAGAGGTTCTTATAGTAACCATAAACACCGTCCTCGGCAGCAATTTCATTTTTTGCATTGATATCTTTATAGAAATCGTTAAGCTTTATCCAGGGCTTACCTGTAGTAAAGCCGCCGTTTTCGCTGTCATCCCAAGCCATGGGAACTCGTCCGCAATCACGGCTGTCAAAGGAGAAGCGGCGCAATGTTTCTTCTACACCGAATTTTTCAACAAGGATATCCTGATTGTTGCAGGATTCAATATCAATACTTTCTTCAAGACTGTGGAATATGGGGTTAATGCAGCCCAACTCCTGACCTTCATATATAAAGGGAGTTCCCTGCTGACAGTAAAGAAGAGTTGCCAGCATCTTTGCGCTTTCTCTTCTGTATTTTCCGGTATTACCGAAACGGTTAAGGCATCTGGGCTGGTCATGGTTTTCCATGCAAAGTGCATTCCAACCCTCACCGTTAAGTCCCTTTTGCCATTTTGCAAGCACATCAACAAACTTATGGGGTTCAAATTCTGCGGGATAGAAACGCTTACCCTCTTCTCTGCCCACTCTCATATGTTCAAATTGGAAAGCAAGAGTAAGCTCACCTCTGTCCGGATGGGTAAGCATAAGAGAATCTTCGGGGGGCAGATCCCAAACCTCACCAACCGTAAACGCGTTGTGAGGCTTAAAGCATTTTTCGTAAAGCTCATGAAGGAACTCATGAAGTCTGGGACCGTCACCGGGATGCTCTGCTTCAAAATCCTTTGAGATCATATTGATAACATCGCAACGGAAACCGTCTACACCGCGGTCAAACCAACGGTTGATCATATTGGCGATCTCCTCACGAACCTTTGGGTTCTCCCAATCAAGGTCGGGCTGATAGTGGAAGCCTACATGAAGGTAATACTGACCGCTCTTTTCATCATAGATCCAGGCAGAACCGCCGATAGCATCTCCGCCCCACTTGTTGGGCGGACCGCCGTTAACAGGATCCTTCCAGATATAATAGTCACGGTACTTTGCATCCTTACCCTGAATTGCACTCTTAAACCATTCGTGCTCATCAGAGGTATGATTAACAACAAGATCCATAAGCAGGCGTATACCTCTCTTATGCATCTCGGCAAGCATTTCCTCAAAATCTTCCATTGTACCGAATTTGGGATCAACATTGTCAAAATCGGAGATATCGTAGCCGTTATCCTTATCGGGTGTGGGATAACAGGGGGATATCCATACTGTATTTACTCCCAATTCCTTTAAATAATCAAGCTTACTTATAATACCGCGGAAATCACCGATACCGTCTCCGTTTGAATCGCAGAAGCTCTTGGGGTATATCTGATACACCACCGCGTCTTTATACCAATCTTTTTTAGTTTCCATATCTATTTCTCTCTTTTATTATTTTTCTTTTTTCGCACCGAATATCCAAATGAACCCAACTTTCTTCCAAGAGCCATATAATCACCGTGGGAATAAGCAATAAGGTTGCATTTTTCCATACGAAGCTTGCCCTTTTCATCCAGCAGCTTTTCCTCCACATCAACCGCAACGATATCACACAAAAACATATCATGAGTACCTAAAGGGATAATGTCAAAAACCTTACATTCAAGGGCAATGGGGCATTCCTCTATAACGGGTGCACTCACCTCGGAGGCAGGCACCGGGGTGAAATGGCATTTTGCAAACTTATCCATATCTCTGCCGCTTCTTACCCCGCAGATATCAACACTTCTTGTCATTGCCTGAGTAGGAAGATTAACAACAAGCTCACGGCTTTCCTTTATAAGCTCATAGGAATAGCGTTCAGGGCGTATCGAAACATAAAGCTTCGGCGGCTGTGAATTGATTATTCCCGTCCAGCCCACGGTAAAAACATTAGGCTTTTGTACGCTGCCGCTTGTAACAAGCACACAAGGTACGGGAGAAAGCTGGGCAGAGCCCTTCCAAACCTGCTTAGCCATTGTTTTCGGAAGCCTCAAGAGCCATTCGCTTGAAGAATTTATAGCAACGCTTTGCATCATTTATACCGTCGGGAATCTGACCTTCGCTTTCAACGATCATGGGCCAGCCCATAGCGAGAGCATAGTCAACACATTCGCGTACGGGTGCAACACCCTCACCCAAGGATTTGGGTGTACGGTCCATTTGTCCGTCCTTGATATGTACCAATCCTATTCTTTGCTTATGCTCTTCCATAAATTTTACGGGATCGAGTCCTGCAAAGAATACCCAGAAGGTATCAACTTCAAAAAGTACATTTGTTTCATTCCAAAGAACCTCAAAGGGTACAACACCGTCCTTGTTTTCTTTGAAATCCTTGTCGTGATTATGATAATAAAGCTTCATACCCTCAGCTTCAAACCTGGGCTGATATTCATTTATAAAATCGCGAAGCTCAAAAACAAGCTCCTTATTGTATATTTCATAGGAGGGAATGATGATATTTGTATTTCCGATCTCCTTATTATATTTGACAATACCGTCAAAATCGGCTATAATATCCTTTGCCGCAATATGCGCACCGATAACTCCGAAATTATATTTTTCAAGAAGACCTTTGATCTCTTCGGAGCTTTTACCGAAGAATCCTGCAAATTCCACATATTTGTAGTAAAATTCCTGAATTCTTTTAAACGCATATTCCATATCTGTTTCGGTAAAATCGCTGATACTGTAAAGCTGCAAACCGAAATCAACCATATTTTCCATATTCAAATACCTCAATAAAAAATCTATACAATATATTATATAACATTTACGCGGCAATTTCAAGACCAAAAATTATTTTTTATTTCAAAAAAAGTCTTGACAAATCACAAAGGCTGTGGTATACTATCGCAGTAAATGAAGCAGAGCATTCCGTTCTCACCCCGTAACCGAAACAAAGCGTGGGTTAATATTGTATTACTTTTTATCGGGTAATACCATATCTGTGCGGAATTTTTGCTTTCGCACATTTTTTATTTTATTTGGGGGTGCAGTCCTATAAAAAACAATAACAACTCAAAGGAGCTTCTTATTAACGAAAAGATAGATTTCGATGGCTCCAAAACCGTTCGTATCATCGGTGCAGACAACGAACAGCTCGGACTTGTTTCTTTCGACAAGGCTCTTGATATGGCATACGATGCAGGCCTTGATCTTGTACTTATTGCCGCACAGGCAGATCCGCCCGTGTGCAGAATCATGGACTACGGCAAATACCGTTTTGAACGCGATAAGCGCGAAAAGGAAGCAAAAAAGAAGCAGCAGGTTGTTGAAATCAAGGAAATTCAGCTTTCCTGCCGTATTGATACTAATGACTTTAATACCAAAGTCAACCGTGCCCGTCAGTTCCTGACCCGCGGAGATAAGGTTAAGGTTGTTGTTAGATTTAAGGGCCGCCAGATGGCACACCAGGAGATTGGTGCAGATCTTCTCACCAAATTCTCCGAAGCTTGTCAGGATATATGCATCGTTGATAAGCAGCCTAAATTAGAGGGCAGATTCCTCTCTATGTTCCTGGCACCTCAGTCAACAAAAGCTACAAAATGAAAGGAGTACTATAAAAATGGCAAAGATCAAAACACACAAGGCTACAGCGAAAAGATTCAAATTAACAGCTACCGGTAAGGTAAAGATCAACCACACCGACCGTCGTCATAAGCTCGGTCTCAAGTCTTCAAAGCGTAAAATGCATCTCAGAAAAGCAGGTTATTTAAGCGATTCTATGGCTCCCGCCGTAAAGAAGCTTATGCCCTACGCAAAGTAATAGACACAGAATTTTAGTTTAACGGAGGAGAAAAGAAAATGGCAAGAGTAAAAGGCGCTATGATGACGCGCAAGAGAAGAAATAAAGTATTAAAGCTCGCCAAGGGTTATTGGGGTGCCAAATCTAAGCACTTCAAGATGGCAAAACAGCAGGTATTAAAGAGTGGTAACTACGCTTTCGCCGGCAGAAAAATGAAGAAGAGAGACTTCCGTTCTCTTTGGATCACCAGAATTTCCGCACAGGCTAAGGTTTGCGGTATCAACTATTCTCAGTTTATGCACGGTCTCAAGAAGGCCGGCATCAACCTCAACAGAAAGATGCTCGCTGAACTTGCAGTATCCGATAAGGAAGCTTTCGCAGCTCTCGTTGACGAAGCAAAGAAGGCATTATAAAAAAGCTATAAATATCCCTCAGGCGTACGCGCCTGAGGGATTTCATCGTTTAAAACGGAGATTTTTATGACCGATATCATAAGTTCAAGAAACAACAAACTGATCATAGAAACAGCAAAGCTGAAAGATAAGAAATACAGAGATCTGCAAGGACTTTACTGCTTTGAGGGCAGAAAGCTTTTTGAAGAGGCTTTGCAAAGTGAAATAACATTAAAAACGGTTTTTGTTACAGAAAAATATCAAAAATCCCATTTTACCCCCCTTGACAGCATCAAATGTCCGATATATACTGTAACAGATACAGTATACGAAAAGCTTTCCTTAGACAAAGCGCCGGACGGTATTTTTTGCATTGCCGAAAAAAACAAAGCAGAAACAAAAAATCAGGGAACATGCTTTATTCTCTGTTCGGTGCGTGATCCGGGCAATCTCGGTACCTGTATACGAAGTGCAAAGGCATTTGGCATAGATACACTTATCCTTTTTGACTGTGCCGATGAATACAATCAAAAGGTTATAAGAGCATCCATGGGTGCTTTTTTCAGACAGAACATCACTCATACAAAGGATATTTTATCAACCGTTTCACAGCTGTATGCCGAAGGCTATTCGGTATTCCCTTCCGCACTTTCAAAAAACAGTATAACCTTAAACAATGTAAGCATCAATAAAAAAACAGTATTTATAGTAGGTAACGAAGGTCACGGCATACCAAAGGAAGTAATAGATGCCTGTAAGGGTACATCGGTAATTATACCAATGATAGGAGATACCGAATCCCTTAACGCTTCTGTTGCCGCTTCCGTGCTGATGTGGGAAATTTCAAAGACTTTACAATAAATTGATAATAAAGGTTTAAAATGAAAAATAAGCTCTATTGGATATGGCTTTCCGTTGCATGCGGCCCCGCTTCAACTCTGGTTCAAAAATTACTTTCAGAGTTTAACGATGATATTGAGGCCATCTATAATGCAACCGAAAACGAGTACAAAAACATTAAGCTTACCGCAAAAAGACTTAAAGCATTAAATGATAAATCTCTTGATGAGGCACAGATCATTTACGATTGGTGCGAAAACAACAATGTGGGAATACTTTGTTTGGGTGATACCGATTACCCAAAGAGATTAGCCTCCCTTCCCGATGCTCCTGCGGTTTTATATTATATAGGCAAGCTCTATGATATAGATTCCCTTCTGTGTATTGCAGGGGTTGGAACCCGTTCCATGAGCAAATACGGACATGACACGGCGTATACCTTTTGTCATGACCTTGCAAGATGCGGTGCTGTAATAGTATCCGGAATGGCAGCAGGTATAGATACGGTGTGCCACCGTGCAACCCTGGATGCAGGCGGAAGAACCGTTGCGGTATTGGGATGCCCGATAAATAAGGTGTACCCGCGTGAAAACCGAAGCATTATGGTGGAAATTGCCCGTAAAGGTCTTATACTTACCGAGTATCACCCCTTCCAAAAAACAATGCCGGCATTCTTTCCGCAAAGAAACCGTATAATCAGCGGTCTTTGCCTGGGAACGGTTGTTTTTGAAGCGGATGCGGGAAGCGGTTCGCTTATTACCGCAAACCATGCCTTAAAACAAGGAAGAAAGGTATATGCTTTACCGGGAAATATTGGTGAGGAAAACTCTTTAGGTACAAATGATCTGATAAAAAACGGTGCGAAAATTGCAACGGGCGCCGGTGACATAATTGATGATTTTTCATATCTTTATCCGTCTCAGATCCAAAATACACGGGTTTACGATTATTCCCCTATGACAAAAGCCTATGATTCTTTTATAGAAAAAAAGCGGACACCCTCAAAAAGTAAACCCAATACAGAAAAGCACCTGCCGATGGACACCGCAGGTCTGAGCGGTACAGAAAAGCTCATATATGACCGTATGGAATTCAACAAAGAGAATTCTCAGGAATTATTGGAGCTTAACGATATTCCCTTTTCAGAGATCCTGTCATCATTAACCATGCTGGAGATAAAAGGGTATATAGAAAGCCGGCCCGGAGGCAAATTCATAAAAAAGCGGTAAGTTACCGCCTTCAATTCCGCCACTACCGTTAGTGATCAACAGATTTTTCAATCTCATGAGGCGGAGAAATTTCCAATACAATAAAAAATTCAAATAATACAGATACTACAGATTATGAAAGGAATCTGCATTGCAGATAAGTGATTAAATGGCAAATCTTGTAATAGTTGAGTCACCCTCAAAAGCTACAACAATCAAAGGATATCTTGGCCAGGGTTATAAGGTTTTGGCTTCCTGGGGACATGTGCGTGATCTTCCCAAAAGCAGCTTGGGTGTTGATATAGATAATAATTTTGAAGCGCGTTATATAAATATACGCGGCAAAGGCGATCTTATAAAAGAGCTTAAAAAGGAAGCTAAAAATGCCAACAAAGTTTTCCTTGCAACCGACCCGGATAGAGAAGGAGAAGCAATATCATGGCATCTTTCCACAGCACTTGAACTTGATCCCGCAAAAACAAAAAGAGTTACCTTTAACGAAATAACCAAATCAGCAATCAAAACGGCAATCAAGGCGCCCCGTGATATAGATATGGATCTTGTAAACTCACAGCAGGCAAGAAGAATTCTTGACAGAATAGTGGGCTATAAGATCAGCCCTATTCTTTGGAAAAGCATCAAAAGCGGTCTTTCGGCAGGAAGAGTGCAGTCAGTTGCAACAAGAATAATCGTTGAACGCGAAGAAGAAATTAGAGCCTTTGTGCCCGAAGAATACTGGACCATAGACGCAATACTTTTAACCGATGAAAAATCGAGCTTCAAGGCAAAGTATTACGGAATAAACGGTAAAAAGAACGAGCTCAGAAATGAATCTGATGCAATGGCAGTATTCAACGCGGTCAACGGTAAACCCTTTACCGTAAATACGGTAAAAAAGGCGGTGCGCCAGAAGAATCCGCTTCCTCCCTTTATCACCTCTACCATGCAGCAGGAGGCTTCAAGAAAGTTAGGCTTCCAGCTTCAAAGAATAATGAAGGTGGCACAGGAGCTTTATGAAGGTGTAAACATCGGCAGTAAAAACGGCGGTGTTCAAGGTCTTATCACCTACATGCGTACCGATTCACTCCGTATATCGGCAGATGCGCAGGCACAGGCAAAGAATTATATATTGGGTAATTACGGAGACAACTATTATCCCAAAGCACCCCGAATTTATAAAACCAAGGCAGGGGCACAGGATGCACACGAAGCTATCCGTCCCTCCAATGTAATGCTTACACCCGATTCTATCAAAAAGTATCTTACACCCGATCAGTTTAAGCTTTACCGCCTTATATGGAGCAGATTTATAGCAAGCCAGATGGAAAGTGCGGTATACGATACGGTAAATGCCGTTATTCTTTCGGGTGAACATGAGTTTCACGCATCAGGCTCCACCATGCGTTTCCCCGGTTATCTTGCTATTTATGATGAGCTTGACGCGGATAAGGATTCGGGACTTCCCGAGCTTAACGAAAACATGGTGTTGAGTGCAAAAGAGATCAAACCCGAACAGCATTATACCGAGCCTCCCGCAAGATACACCGAGGCTTCCCTTATCAAATTCCTTGAGGAAATGGGAATAGGAAGACCGAGCACCTTTGCTTCTATAGTTACAACCATTATTCAAAGAAACTATGTAAAACGCGAGGCAAAAGTATTAAAGCCCACCCCGTTGGGTGAAATAACAAACAAGCTCATGATGGATTCCTTTGCAGACATAATAGACTATAAATTCACCGCAAATCTTGAGGACCGTCTTGACAGCATTGAAAACGGAGAAAACACCATGATAGGTGTACTTTCCGATTTTTATGCAACCTTTGAAAAAGAGCTTACCGCAGCCCAAAAGGTACTGCAGGAACAGAGAATCGAAGTTCCTCCGGAAGAAACAGATATAGTATGTGAGCTTTGCGGTTCCAAAATGATAGTTAAAAACGGCAGATTCGGCAAATTTGCGGCTTGCCCCAATTATCCTGAATGCAAAAACACAAAACGCTTGGGCAAAGACGGGAAGGCTATAGAAAAAACCGAAAAGGAAGCCCCCAAAAAGGCAGGCTTTGTATGTGAGCTCTGCGGTGCAGACATGGTAGTACGCTCAGGAAGATACGGTACCTTCTATGCCTGTGAAAATTACCCCAAATGTAAAAACACCAAACGCATAAATAAAGAAACAGGTATTCTCTGCCCCGATTGCGGCGCAAAGATAATTACCAAAAACGGAAGAAACAACTCTTTCTTCTACAGCTGCGAAAGATATCCCGACTGCAAGTTCTCATCCTGGGATATGCCTACAAACGAAATCTGCCCCAACTGCGGCAAAATGCTTTTCCGTAAAAAGGGTAAGAACCTCCTGGTATGTAACGACAAAGCATGTGGCTATAAGAGAGAGGATAAGGAACAAGATAATCAGAATGAACAATAAAATTACTGTTATAGGCGCAGGTCTTGCCGGCTGTGAAGCGGCATGGCAGGCAGCACGCCTTGGAGCAGATGTTACTCTTTACGAAATGAAGCCTAAAAAGAAAACACCTGCTCACAAAAGTGATCTGTTTGCAGAGCTTGTTTGCTCAAACTCATTGCGCAGTGCGGTTTTAAGCAATGCCGTTGGACTTTTAAAAGAAGAATTGCGCCGTGCTTCTTCATTGATAATGGAGGCTGCGGATGCTTCTGAGGTACCCGCAGGTTCTGCATTGGCAGTAGACAGAAATAAGTTTTCACAGTACATTACAGATAAAATAAAAAACAATCCCCGTATAACCGTCATAGAGGAGGAAGTAACCGAAATTGACGAAAATTCGGTTACGGTAGTTGCCACAGGCCCCCTTACAAGTGAAGGCATGGCAGGGTATTTAAAGGAATATCTTGATGAAAAAGAGTTTTATTTCTTTGATGCCGCAGCCCCTATAGTTGATGCCTCAGGTATCAATTTTGAACGCGCCTTCTATGCATCCCGTTGGGGTAAGGGAGAAGCATCCTATATCAACTGCCCCATGGAAAAGGAAGAATACGATGCCTTTTACAATGAGCTTATAAATGCCAAGGAGGCAGAGATCCATGATTTTGACCGTGAGGAGCAAAAGGATCTTACCGTATTTGAAGGTTGCATGCCTGTAGAAGTAATGGCAAAAAGAGGTCATGATACCCTTCTTTTCGGCCCCATGAAGCCTGTTGGTCTTTGGGATCCGAGATATCCAGATAAGGAATTCTATGCGGTAGTACAGTTAAGGCAGGAAACCCTTGATAAAACCATGTACAATATTGTAGGTTTTCAAACACACCTTACCTTTGGAGAACAAAAGCGTGTATTTTCTATGATTCCGGGACTTGAAAATGCAGAGTTTTTGCGTTACGGAGTTATGCACAGAAACACATATATCAATTCTCCAAAACTGCTTGATTCAACCTATGCTTTGAAAAAAGCTCCCAATGTATTTTTTGCAGGTCAGATGACGGGTGTTGAAGGCTATGTGGAAAGCACCGCATCAGGTCTTGTGGCGGGAATAAATGCCGCAATGCGCGTATTGGGAAAAGAAAAGGTTGATTTTCCCGATACCACCGCAACAGGAGCCCTTGCCCACTATATCAGCGACGAAAACATAACAAAATTCCAGCCCATGAATGTAAACTTCGGAATAATCCGCCCCTTGGAAAAGCGTGTTAAAGGCGGAAAGGCGGCTAAAAACGAGGCATTGGCAAACAGAGCTCTTGAGGAACTCAACCCGATCCTTTTGAAGCTCAAGGAGGAAGAATAATGAAGATTATATTAGATGTAATGAGCGGAGACAATGCTCCTTATGAAATTATCGAAGGTGCATTTTTAGCTCTTAACGAATATCCCACCGTAGAAATAGTAATGACGGGTGATCAGTCAGTTATCCGTAACTATTGCTTTGAACACGGTCATTCCCTTGACAATCCCAGAATTTCAATAGCTCATACAACTATCACCATTTCTATGGAGGATGAGCCCCTTTCTGTAGTAAGAGACAAGGCTAAATCCTCAATGGGCATAGGCTTGAAGATGCTTGCCAACGGTGAGGGCGATGCATTTGTAAGTGCAGGAAATACCGGTGCTTTGCATGCAGGCTCAACCCTTGTGGTAAGAAGAATAAAGGGATATTCCCGTTCCGCAATAGCAACTCTTTTACCCCTTGAATCTCCCCTTTTACTTATAGATTCAGGCGCAAATACCGAAGTAACCAAAGAACAGCTGGAGCAATTTGCAATAATGGGTTCAATTTATATGAACCGTATTTTCGGTATAGACCGTCCCCGTGTTGGTCTTGCCAACATAGGAACAGAGCCCACCAAGGGGCCCAAGCGTCTTGTAGAAGCATACAATCATTTATCCGAATCGGATAAGATCAATTTTATAGGAAACATCGAAGGTAAGCAGATCCCCTTTGCAGAGTGCGATGTACTTGTTTGTGACGGATTTACGGGAAATACCATTCTCAAGCTTACCGAAGGTCTTTCGAAATTCTTCATGTCAAAGGTTAAAGAAGTATTCTACAAAAATCCCCTTACCAAGGCTTCAGGTCTTGTAATGAAGCCCCAGATCAAGAGGTTCAAAAAAGATTTTGATGCAAGTGAATACGGCGGTGCGCCTATGCTTGGTATTTCCAAGCCTGTAATAAAGGCTCACGGAAGCTCGGATGCAACCGCAATAAAGAATGCTATAAGACAAAGCATGGATTTTGTAAACACAGGTCTTATTAAAGAACTTGCCCGCCAGGTTCAGAAACAGGACAAAGAGGAACAGGAAAATGAGTGATTACCCCTACCCGATATCACAGCTTGAAGAGAAAATAGGATACAGCTTCAACGATAAATCATTGATAGAAAAAGCCCTTTCCCATTCAAGCTATGTAAACGAAATGCGTTCAAAAGGACTTAATGTAAATGACAATGAAAGAATGGAATATTTAGGAGATTCTGTTCTTTCACTTGTTACAAGCGAATATCTTTATTTCAACCATCCCGAAATGCCGGAGGGAGAGCTTTCAAAGATACGCGCTGCCGCAGTATGTGAAAAATCTCTTGCAGATTTTGCAAATATGATAGACTTAGGTTCATATATCCTTTTAGGTCACGGAGAGGAAATGAACGGCGGAAGAAACCGTCCTTCAATTTTAGCGGACGCCTTTGAAGCACTTCTTTGCGCAATACATCTTGATTGCGGAATACCCCAGGTAAAAAAGTTTCTTTTACCCCTTATAAGAATAAGAATCAAAAAGATCATAGAAGAAGGAAGCTCCAAAGATTACAAAACCCTTCTGCAGCAGATAGTTCAGCAGGAGCAGGGAGAGATCCTTCAGTATGTTACCGTTGGAGAAAGCGGTCCTTCGCACCTCAGAGTATTTGATGTAGAAGCAAGACTTAACAGCAATGTAATCGGCAGAGGAACGGGAAATTCAAAGCGCCAGGCAGAACAGATGGCGGCAAAAGAAGCCCTTACCCTTTTCGGCGAAGGAAAGTAGATCCATGAAAAAACATATAAATATTCCGATATTTATACCCCATAAAGGATGCCCGAACGATTGCGTTTTTTGTAACCAACGCAAAATTTCGGGCACGCTTTGCTTTGACATAACAAAAGTAAAGTATGAAATAGAGAAGGCTCTGGAAACTGTAAACAAGGATGATTCAACAGTACAGATAGCCTTTTTCGGCGGAAGCTTTACCGGCATACCCCGTGAAGAAATGCTCTTTCTTTTAGGCATTGCAAAGGAATATATTGATAAAGGTCTTGTTAGCTCTGTCCGTCTTTCAACCCGTCCTGACTACATAAACGAAGAAATTCTTAACATATTAAAAAGTTACAAAGTTAAGAGCATAGAATTGGGAATACAGTCTCTTTCGGACAAAGTGCTTCTGGCATCGGGCAGAGGACATGATGCCGCCTGTGCCGTAAATGCCTGCAAGCTGATAAAAAGCTATGGCTTTGAGCTAATAGGTCAGATGATGACCGCCCTTCCCTGCGCTGCCAAAGAAGATGAAGTGTTTACGGCAAAAGCTCTTTGCAAATTGGGAGTGGACGGCGCAAGAATATATCCCACTATGGTTTTTGCAAAAACAGAGCTTGAAGCAATGACAGAAAGAGGAGAATATATTCCTCCAAAATTAGATGAGCTTACAGACAGAACAGAGGCGGCATTTTCGGTATTTTGCGATAATAATATTCCCGTTATACGCATCGGATTACAGGCAAGTGACGGTCTTGGGGATGCCGACGGTATAACCTACGGCTCTTATGAGAGTGCCATGGGAGAAATGGTGATTTCCCGTTATTATCTGAACAAAATAAAGGCTTTACTAAAAGAAAAAACAGAAAAATTAACGGTATACTGTGCTGTGGGCGAGGCATCAAAAATATCGGGGCATAAAAAAGAAAACAAGCAAAAATTATATCAGGAATTCGGCATAAAACAGCTGAAAATTATCGAAAGTAAGGATATCACACCCTATGATATCCGTATAGAATGATATGAAAAAGACATATGTAGAAATGCATTTACACACCAAGGAAACAAGCACCTGCGGTACGGTAAGTGCGGTAGAATCCATCCCTTTGTATAAAGAATACGGCTATGATGCGGTTATAATAACCGACCATTTCAACCGTGACTATTTCTTTGACTATTACTACAACAATCAGCCCTGGGAAGAAGCGGTGGAAATATGGTTCAACGGTGTTTACACAGCACAAAAGGCAGGCGAAGAACACGGTTTGAAGGTGCTTTGGGGCATGGAGATACGCTTTGACGGAAATTGTAACGATTACCTTGTTTACGGCATCACAAAAGAGGACATTTTACAAAACCCCTGTATGTGGGAATGGGGAGAAGAAAAATTTTTCCGCTTTATAAAGGAAAAGGGATATTTCTTCGCACAGGCTCACCCGTTCAGAGACAGAATGATCCGTTGCAATCCGGAATATTTATGCGGTGTAGAGGTATTCAATGCTCACCTTCACCATAATTCCAGAAATGATCTTGCAGCCGAATTCTGCCTTGAAAACAATCTTATACCCATAGCGGGAAGTGATTTTCACCATCCCAATACCTTAAGAGGCTGCGGTATACTTTTCCTTGGCGAAATAAACACGATAAATGATGTTGTTGATATGCTGTTTTCAGGTAAATACAGGCTTGTTATCCCAGGAAATTATAAATATACAAAACGAAACAAATAAATTTATTTAGCAGAGAATTTTCAAAAAATTCTCTGCTTATTTATTTAAGCCTTCACCCCGGATTACCGGGCTTGAGCACCCGGTCTTGGGGATAACCGCCTGCTTGTGTAAATTATCAATGAATTCAATGTAAAAATGCTCAAATGTCTTGAAAAAACAGGTAATATATAGTATAATATATTGATAAATTATAATTATATTATGGTAGTAATAGTTATAATTGTTTATGAGGTGAAAATGAAATACACTTTTGCAGAATTACATTTGCATACCGCAGAGGTAAGCGGATGCGCAAGTGTAAGCGGTGCAGATGCTCCATTGATATTCAAAGAGCAGGGATATGACCTTATCTGTGTAACAGACCACTATAAATATACAACATTCTGGTATTACAATGACAACAAGGATCCAAGCTGGGAACACCGCGCCAACCATTTTTTAAGCGGTTACCGTTTGGCAAAGGCTGCCGCAGAAAAGATCGGTTTAACCGTTCTTTTGGGTGCGGAAATATGCTTTGACAACTGCCCTAATGACTATCTTGTATACGGCTTGAATGAGGAAATGATATATAAATACCCCGAACTGTACAGGTGGTCGGTGGAGGAATTTTCGTCATTTGCAAGAAAAAACCAACTCTTTTTTGCTCAGGCTCATCCCTTCCGCAATCAAAGAATGATTCGTACTTCTCCTTCCCTTTTAGACGGAGCAGAAGCATATAACACTCATGATACAGAGCATAAAACCCCTGCCGAGGATATGAAAAGGGCAAAGCTTTGGGTAAAGGAAAACAACCTTGTTCCCCTGTTAGGGCAGGATTTCCATGATGCCGAAAACATTCTGGGAGCCAAAACAGCCTTTTACGGTGAGGTCAGGGATTCAGAAACTCTTACAAAAAAGCTTCATGCAAAAGAGTTCGATTTCATTTTATCAAACCAAACAATTACCAAAGAAGATTTTTTAACTATTTGAAAGGAGGTCACGGCATGAGATTAAAAACTTTGGAGCTTCAGGGATTCAAGTCCTTTGCAGACAAAACAATACTTTCTTTTGACCGTGGCGTCACAGCAGTTGTAGGTCCCAACGGAAGCGGAAAATCAAACATTTCCGATGCAATGCGTTGGGTTTTGGGTGAGATATCCTCAAAAAGCATCCGAGGAAAGAGGATGGAGGATGTTATCTTTGGCGGTACCGACAATCGCAGACCGATGGGTTATGCAGAGGTATCATTAACCATAGACAACACAGATCCCGAAAACCGCATGGCTATAGATTATGACGAGGTTACCGTAACCCGCCGTTATTACCGTACGGGTGAAAGTGAATATATGATAAACCGCAAGCCGGTTCGATTAAAGGATATAACCGAGCTTTTTATGAACACGGGTATCGGAAGAGGCGGATATTCAATAGTCGGTCAGGGTAAAGCGGCAGAGATCATAAGCCAGAAAAGTGACGAAAGAAGAAATATATTTGAAGAAGCGGCAGGCATTGCAAAATACCGCGCAAGAAAGAATGAAGCGGAACGCAAATTAAGCGAAACCGACGACAACCTTATCCGTATAGGAGACATTCTTTCCGAGCTTGAGGGACGCGTAGGTCCTTTGGAAAGAGATGCGGCAAAGGCAAGAAAATATCTTGATCTTTACGAAGAAAAAAAGGCACTTGATGTTGCCATTTCGGTTTTTGATATCTCTGATATAAAAAACAAAACAGGAAAGCTCAAGGCAGATTTTGAAATTGCCAAGCATGAGCTTGAAATTGCAGACGATACCATAAACAGCATTGAAACTCGAAGAGACCGTCTTTATGATATCACCCAGGCAAACAAGCTCAGATATGAAGAGCTCAACCGCCTTATCAATGAGAATAATCAAAAAAGATTTGATTTTGAATCAAGCGGCAAGGTGCTTGAAAATGATGTTAAGCATTTAAACGAAACTATTGAAACAAGCCTTGCGGAAAAGCAAAGAATTACAAGTAATATCGAAGCTGCCACCGCCCTTCTTGATGTATCCCTCAAACAAACAGAGGATAAAAAAGAAGAATTATTAAAGCTTGTTGAAGAATACACTCAAAGCACATCATTGGTAAGCGAATACGATAACAAAATAGATTCTGTAGGAAATGAAATTGATTCAAATGAGATTTCATTTAACGAGAAAAAGGATGAAGCAGTTAAGGCAAGAATAGATCTTTCCGCACTTGAAGCTTCGGGCAGATCCCGCGATGAGCGCAGAGAGATACTTAAAAAAGAAGCAGAAGAAATAGATTCCTCCCTTGCTCTTGTAACCAAGCGTATAGAACAGGCACAAAGCACTATAGCCTCATATCAGAAAAACATAGACGAAGCCAACGGCTTGCAGAATGAAAAAGATTCTGTTATAAACAGCTCAAACGAAGAGATATTAAGGCTTACAGAAAAGAAGAACAAGCTTATTCTTGATATATCCGCAAAGAATCAGCGAATTGATGCCCTGCGCCGCATGGAGGAGCTGTTTGAAGGCTACACAGGAAGTGTGCGCAGCGTAATGAGTGCCTCTGAGGATAAAAAGTTAAAGGGTATTATAGGACCTTTATCGAGAATAATTGATGTGGATACACAGTATGCCGTTGCCATAGAAACCTCTCTCGGTCAGGCAATCCAGAACATTGTTTGCGAAACCGAAAGGGATGCAAAGGATGCCATCCGATATCTCAAGGAAAACCGTAAGGGCAGAGCAACTTTCTATCCTTTGACCTCTATAAAGCCTCAGTATCTTGCAGGTAATATCAATCCGCAGGGAAAGGGTTATATCGGTATTGCAAGCGATCTTGTAAAAACAGACAAAAAATATCGCAATGTTATAGATTCCCTTCTTGCAAGAACCTGTGTATATGAAACCCTGGATGATGCAAATGCTGCCGCAAAGAACAATTCATACAAGTTAAGATGTGTTACTCTTGACGGTCAGCAGATAAACGCAGGCGGTTCATTTACGGGCGGATCTCTGCGAAATGACAGCGGAATTCTTACCCGTTCAAGCGAGATAGATAATATCACCGCAGAATTAACGGCAGCCAAAAATGAGCTTAAAGAAACAGAAGAGCAAATTTCAATCAAAGAAGCGCAAATAAATGAAATAAGTGCTTCAAGAGATGATATAGCTGCCAAAAATGCACTTTTTGCTTCCCTTGCAGGAGCAGAAGAAACACAGATGAAGATCCTTATCTCTCAAAGAGACAGTGACAGCTTGAGAAAAGAAAACATAATTGCTGCCCTTGACGGTATAGATAAGGAACAAAACGATACCGAAAACTCAATTGCAGTTCAAAAACAACGAATCACTTCTTTGGAAAATGAAGCAAATGAGCTTGAAGCTGTAATAAAGCTCCTTTTGGAAAAGAGACAAAGCTTAACACAGGAGCAAAGTGATATCAGCGTTAAAGCAAATGCAGTTGGCATTGAAATAGAGAGAAAGAAAAAGGATATTGAAGCGGGAGAATATGAAATCTCCATACGTCGTGATGCTCTGGATCAACTTGTTTCCAAGCGCAATATCGAAGATAACAGAATCTCACAAGCCAACGAAAAGCTTGAAGCCATTGCCGAAAAGATAAGCGGCGGCAAGGAAGAAAGCGAAAAAATAGCAAACGAGATAATCGGTATGCAGAAAGAAATTGAAGCAATCAATTCTGCAAACATAGAAAATGAAGCAAAGGACGCAAAACTCCGTGACGAAGCAAAGGATGTAAGCCATAAGCGTGAAGTTTTCTTGCGCGATTATTCAAGACTTGAAGCACAGTGCGAAGCGGTTCAGAACGAACAGGATAAGCTCATAGCCCATCTTTGGGATGAATATGAGCTCACCTTCGGTGCAGCTCTTGAGCTTGAATACCCCGAAGTTACGGAAAGCAGCCGTCCTGAAGCGAACAAAAACCGTAACGAGCTTAAAAATAAGATAAGAGCCTTAGGGGCAGTAAATGTAAATGCCATTGAGGAATACGAGGAAGTTAAAACAAGATATGACTTCTTATCAGCTCAGTATACCGACCTTACAAAGTCCAAGGAGGAATTAGGCTCGGTTATCTACAAGCTTGAAGCGGAAATGAGAACCAAATTCATTACTGTATTTGAGGCAATAAACAAAAACTTCAAGGATGTTTTCCGTGAGCTTTTCGGCGGAGGAACAGCAGAGCTTTCACTTTCCGATCCGGATAATGTACTTGAAAGCGGTATAGAGATCAATGTAGCACCTCCCGGAAAGATAATCAAGAACCTTTCCCTTCTTTCGGGCGGCGAACAGTCATTTGTTGCAATAGCACTCTTCTTTGCAATACTTAAAGTCAACCCCACACCCTTCTGCGTGCTTGACGAGATAGAGGCGGCGCTTGACGAAGTAAATGTTGCAAGATTTGCACAGTACTGCCAGAAATATTCCTCAAAAACACAGTTCATCGTTATTACCCACAGAAGAGGAACAATGGAAACCTCTGATGTGCTCTACGGTGTAACCATGTACGAAAGAGGTATATCCAAGGTACTCAGCGTAAATGTAGACGAAGTAGAAAAAAAGATTGGAGTTAAACTTTAATGGGATTTTTTGATAAATTAAAACAGGGACTTTCAAAAACAAAAAATGCGGTTTTCAAGCCCATAGATACACTTTTTAAATCCTTCAAAAAGGTTGACGAGGAATTTATGGAAGAGCTTGAGGAGGTTCTTATCTGTGCGGATGTGGGATATAATTCTACAGAGCAGATAATCAACAAGCTCCGCGATAAGATCAAGGAAGATAAGCTTTCCGAAAGTGATGAGGTTTTAAATGCCCTCAAAGGAATCATGTGTGAAATGATAGGCGAGGGCGAACCCCTTATCATGGGCAACACAAAGCCTGCGGTTATCCTTGTTATAGGTGTTAACGGAGTTGGTAAAACAACTTCTATCGCAAAAATTGCAAACAATCTGAAAAAGGACGGCAAAAAGGTGGTTCTTGCAGCGGCGGATACCTTCCGTGCTGCGGCTATAGACCAGCTTCAGATCTGGGCAGACCGTGTTGGTGTGGATCTTATCAAGCATACAGAGGGCTCTGATCCCGCAGCGGTAGTATTTGATGCAACGGCAGCGGCAAAGAGCAGAGGTGCCGATGTACTTATTATAGATACCGCAGGCAGACTCCATAACAAAAAGAACCTTATGGATGAGCTTGCAAAGATCTCCCGTGTGCTTGCCCGTGAGCTTCCCGATTCAAGTGTTGAAACACTCCTTGTGCTTGACTCCACCACAGGACAAAATGCGGTACAGCAGGCAAAGGAATTCAAAAATGCTGCAAATATCACAGGTCTTGTTCTTACCAAGTTAGACGGCACCGCAAAGGGCGGCATAGTTTTCTCCATCAAGGAGGAGTTAGGCTTACCCGTTAAATTTATCGGTGTAGGTGAGGCGGTAGATGATATGGAAAAATTCGATAACAAACAGTTTGTTGCCGCATTGTTCGACAATAACAACAACTAAAGGTGTAAAAATGAAGGTAGTTTTAGCATCGGGAAATATAAACAAAATCAAAGAAATGCAGGTATTGCTTTGTGAGCTTTGCGAAAAAGAGATCACGGTTCTGTCTTTGAAGGATATTGGATTCTATGACGATATCGTGGAGGACGGAGATTCTTTTACCGCCAACGCTTTAATCAAGGCAAAGGCTCCGAATTCTTCAGAGTATCCCGTAATAGCAGATGATTCCGGACTTATGGTAGATGCTTTAAAGGGTGAGCCGGGAATTTATTCTGCAAGATATGCGGGTGAAGAATGTAACGATGAAAAGAATAACGAAAAGCTTTTACAAAAGCTGAAAAATACTTCTGATGCAGATAAAACCGCAAGATTCGTATCCGCCATTGCCTGTGTTTTCCCCAACGGAGACCAGATTACCGCAGAAGGTGTCTGCGAGGGCATCATACTCAACGAATACAGAGGAAACGGCGGTTTCGGTTATGATCCCTTGTTCTATGTTCCCGAAATAGGCAAGACCTTTGCAGAGATGAATTCGGAAGAAAAGAATTCGTGCAGCCACAGAGGAAAGGCAATGCGCAAATTTGCAAAGGAATTTGCAAAATATAACAAATAATATGAAAAAAACAGGAATATTCGGCGGCACCTTTGCCCCGATACACAACGGTCATATACGGATTGCTTTGAAATTCAGGGAGGAGTTTGATCTTGATAAGCTCCTTATCATACCGGCATCAATTCCTCCTCACAAGCAAATGCCTAAAGGTGACAGTCCTAAGCACCGCCTTGAAATGCTGAAATTGGTTTTTGACAAACCCGAATTCAGGAAACAAGGAATAGAAATTTCCGAATATGAATTGACCAAACCGGGAAAAAGCTATACAATTGACACATTGCGCCACTATTACAGCGAAGATTCAAAGCTGTATCTGCTTTGCGGCACGGATATGCTCCTTTCCTTTCATAAATGGAAATCGGTTGAACAGTTTTCTTCCTTAACAAAGCTGGTTTTTGCCA
>JAFYPJ010000058.1 GCA_017547545.1 Clostridia bacterium
CCGTTCTGAACCATTGTGGGAACCTTCTGCTGGATATCTACTACAAATATCTTCATAAAGCCGTTTTCATAGCATACTGCTATTGTAGCTATACCGTTATCTCTGTACTGGATTGTGTACTGATCAACACCCTTGAGTACGCCCTTTGCGGTGAATGCTCTTGCACCCTCTGCAGCCTTTATCTTAGCTGCGGTCTTATATTCACCGTAAGCTGTTCTGATAACCTTAACACCTTCAAGGTTAGATACTGTTACCTGAAGTCCGTTTGCGGACATTTCGGGAACTATTACATTAACTGTAACATAGAGATATTTCATACTACCGTCATTGTAACGAACAAGTACGGTAAATACTCCGCCTGCGGGTACTGTGTAGTCATAGCTTTCTGCACCGTTTAACTTATTCTGAGTAAGTCTTACTATCTTATTGTTATTAACATCAGAATAGTTGTTAAACACACCGAAAGCAAGGAATATGTCCTTAACATCAGCACTAAGACCTGAAATTGTAACAATAGCACCCTCTGCTGTTGCATTGAGTTCGGTTACAACAGGCTCATCTGCCTTTTTGAGTTCTACTGCAAAGAAGAATGTTCTGCCGTCTATCATGTTAACAGCAAAGGTATAAATACCCTCTTCTGCAAGTTCTGTTTTATAGATACCGTCAACTGCCTTTTCTGCAACATCGGTAAGGGTAACTGCACCGGCAGCTTCGATAGACTCTACTGTAAGATGTCTGCCCTTTGCATACTTGATGGTGTTAACATTCTGCGCATTGGTAACTGTAACTGTCATATCGGTTGCAGTAACTTCAGCGGGAGTAACATAACCAAGTGCGGGGATTTCCTGTGATTCATATGCATCACAGTTTACGCAATATCTGCGTTCTTCACCCTTTTCACCTGCTGTAGGCTTGGTGTATACTGTCCATTCGCCAAAGGTATGACCTGTAGCGGGAATAGCTTCACTGTAACTTGCACCGCAGGTACAAGTATAAACATATGCACCGTCTGCTGTACATGTTGCAGCAATTGTATTTGTAAGGGTATATTCATGCTCGTGGGGTTCAATTTCTCCACGCATAGCATAGAGGGTTACAGGTTCGGTAATATCATATACACCGTTTACATAATATGTAGTACCGGTACCGTCTGCCTTTGTATTCCAAGCAACGATAGGCTCGGAGCTTGCAGGAATCTGTGTTAAGCCCTTATAGCCTTCGCGGTTCTTGAGAAGTGTATTTTTATTATCCGCAGTTCTGTCATTAAGAGTACAGCTGGAGGAATATCTTGTATATCCGCCTTCACCGAGAATAGTATAGTCATTACCGGAGGTGATATAGTTAAAGTCCTGAATCTGAACGCCTGAACCGTCATTGAGATCATAAGTAATGATCGGGTCCCAAGCAGCGTAAGCGAAGATATTTGTACCGTAAGGAACACGGTCAACATCTACCATAAATACGCTGGACTTATAAACATCGGGATAGATTACATATTCATAACCGTTGTTTGCAGAAGGATCACCGTATGTGGTGTCACCCTTTCCGTTACCGGTCCAGAATTCGGGAACCGTCATATCGGTAGTATCTGTCTGAAGTCTGTAGCCTGTGCGTGCAAGATCACGGATCTGCATCGGGAATTCAAATGCATAAGCAAATCTAAGGAATCCTCTCTCTGTGGGAGATTTAAGATTTTGCACAGTAACCAGCTTATCCCACTTACCGCCGTTTGCGTTATAGTAGAGTGCATAGTTACCGCCTGTAGGATATTTGCCGTCTTCATCAGAACGGATCCATACACCCTTGAGTGTAACATCACCGGGAACCACATACTTCATACCGGGTGTATATACATCTACTGCAACACCGGTGGTACTCCAACCGATAAATGCCCATCCTTCATATTCGGGTGTGCAATCGGGTATTTCAATAATATTATTTGTAGCACTGATAATTGTTTCGGGTGCATCGGTGGGAAGAATGGGATCAAAGCTTACCTTAACACCGTAGTAATTGTTCTGATGGCCAAGACGGTTGTATGCGTTCTGAACATCCTGCTTACAAGCATTGGGATTATCAAGAACTTCCTTGGCATTTTTAAAGTAAATATTGTCTTCGGGATATCCGTATGCTACTGCTGTATTATACTGTGCCTGAAGAGCAGACTTATCAACTTCATTTACATCCTCTGTAAATGCCTTGATCATAAAGTTCTGAGGAACTTCATTCCAGAATCTGCTGCCGGATGAGGGGAAATACATTTCATACATACTCTGTCCCGCTCTTGATTTACTGTGATCGGGATGCTCAACGGGAGCAGTAGGAGTTTCACCCACCAAAGATGTATTTGTAACTATAACGGTAAATTTCTGTCCGGGAGAGAGTCTAACGGGATCTGTGAGACGGATTGTTCTGTAGCCTTCACCCGAAACCTCTTCCATAACTGCGGAAGAAAACTGACCACTCCAGGGATCGCCGTTCTTACCGCCAACATATACCTTAATGATAAGTCTTGACTTTTTATCAATGGTGTAAACACCAACCTGTTTGAGAATTTCTTCTCCCTTAGCATAGAATACATTTGCATAGGTCATTTCGGAAGTAAGAATCTCATTGCTGGGAGTATGCTGATACCAACCGTATCCTTCACCCCAGGATGCATCGTATGTGTAGTTATTATCTACATTATCCTTGCCTTCAAAGTCCATGAGCCAACAGTAATTAAGGGATGCATCATAATAGGAGATCCAGAAATAACCGTCATCACCCCAGTCTGTACCCCAGCTGTTCTTTACAAGCCATGCACCGGGTCCGGGAGGGTTGTTGGCAAATGCGGATGTGGGAATAGTATCATCCCAACCTACAATGTATACCGCGTGGTTAAGAGACTGTTCTGTCTTCTGATAGAAGGTGGTTATATCGCCGTAGCGGTAACCGGATTTCATTGAATAATATGTAGCAACAAGACCGCCGAAGTTCTGAATATAGAACTTAAGCGTAGCATTACTATGTCCGTCTACAAGCAAGTTAGTGATAAGATGCTGTTCGGATACAAAACGGTTTGTCTGGTTGTAGGAATAGCTGAGGAATGCACCGTACCAATCGGGATCGGGAGCAAATTCTTCAAATTCGGGACCGGACCATCTTGCAAAGGTAGAACCGGAAACATAGTTATTACCACCGGAGTTGTAAGGATCGGCATAGTTGATACCGTCCATATATGCGGGGTCAGCAGGATCGGGATTCTTTGAACGGTTACCAAAGAAAGCGAGGTGACCGTCGGAAAAATCTACATTTTCAACTGCATTGTTACGAAGGTATGCAGTTTCAGCTGCAGCGTTTGCAGCCTGTGCCCAACAAGTACCGGAATAACCCTGGTCTTTTACGGATGTAATAATTGAAGCGCCTGCAGCGTTTTTAACATCACGGCTGTCATACGCGGAAGGGAATGAGGTTGCAAGACCGCTTTTTGCCAGATCTCTTGTATCAAGAGTATGAGCACTGGGATTGTCTACCTTATTTCCGTTTTCATCATATGTTGCGGTCATCTTATAACCGAACTCTGATACTTCGCCTGTGGGTTCAACGGTGTAAAGATCGGTATAATCATCAATATCGATCGCTTCACCTGCCATAAGCTTTTCCTCTAATGTTGAGGCTGTTGTTTTTTCAGCTGCAAAAGCCGAAAATGGAATTACAGATAACAGCATTAATGCACAAAGAATACTGCATGTTATCTTTTGAGAGAGTTTCATTGCTTTTCCTCCAAGATTTTAATAAACTTTTAATATTTTATCACAATTTGCCAATTAAGTCAATAATTAAAGAGCTATTATAATCTTTTTGTGTATATATTACAAAAATACTATGAATATATTATACAAAAAACAAAAACAAAGGATACCCGAAGGTATCCTTTATACTTTAATTTCTTCTGTCTGCAGGTAACTTTGAAAGAAGCTTATTGATTCTGTCAACAGGTTTAAGCAAGGGGCTGATTGACTTATCATGATTAAGTGTATCTATGAGCAATGCCACATATTTACACATATTAACCTCATGATACCAGGATCTTGCCTTAAGTTCCTCTGTTCCGTAAACAAGGTTTGTTGTGAATACTTTATCAAATACACCTTGCTTGTTCATTTCATCAAAACGCTCAAGACCGTTACAGAAAAGACCGAAGGTTGTAAAAATAAATACACGGTTTGCGCCTCTGTCTTTGAGTTTGCTTGCAACCTCAAACATAGATTCACCCGACGATATCATATCGTCTACAACAATAATATCCTTACCCTTTACACTTCTTCCGAGGTATTCATGTGCTTCAATAGGGTTACGACCGTCTACAACTATAGAATAATTTCTTCTCTTATAGAAAACACCAAGGTCAAGACCGAGTACCGAAGAATAATACATACATCTTGACATTGCACCTTCATCGGGGGAAACGATCATCAGATTTTCTTTTTTGAGTGAAATATCGGGATACTCAGCAACCAAAGCCTTTATCATCTGATATGTAGGATGAACATTGTCAAAGCCATGATTGGGTATTGCGTTCTGTACTCTGGGATCGTGAGCATCGAAAGTTATGATATTTGAAATACCTATATGAGTAAGCTCCTGAAGTGCAGTTGCACAGTCAAGAGATTCACGCATTGTACGTTTATGCTGTCTGCCCTCATAGAGCATGGGCATAATAAGAGATACCCGGCTTGCTTTGCCTTCTATTGCACAGATAAGACGCTTGAGATCCTGATAATGCTCATCAGGGCTCATAGGTACAGATTCACCGTACATTTTGTATCTTACACCGTAATTAAATACATCGGCAATTATATAAACATCATGTCCGCGCATAGAATCGTGAAGTACACATTTACCTTCACCTGTACCGAATCGAGGCCAATCAGGGTTAATTATAAAACTTTCGTTTCCGCCTCTCCACTGTTTAAGATAACTGTCTACCTGCTCTGCAAACTGTTCTCCGCCTTTAAGGGATATTACACTTAAATCGCCGCGCAAAGTTTCACTCATTGGTCAATTTCCTTTCAACACTAATAATACTTCTATATTGTACCATATATTTTTAAAATTGCAAATACTTTTTGGAATATTTTTTGATATTTTAAATTCTTTTAAAATTTATACAATTTTTATCCATTTTAATGGCAAAAGTTATCATTTCAAGCATTTGTCAAAATTATAAAAAACCGTTGCCACCTCAGATCTTGAGGCAGTTTTTTCGGGCATGAATTCGCCCTTATTATTTCCTTTCATAATTCCTCTTGTCTGGCAGTATTCAACCGCAGAATTCGCCCAATCGGCTATTTTATCCGAATCGGTGAATTTTGCAGCTTCGTTAACTTCCGAAATATCCACTTCAAATTTTTCGGTATAATTATTTATTATTACACAGATCTCCTGCCTTGTTATGGCTTTTGAACCGTTAAAATTACCTTTACCGTCACCCTTGACAACATCATAACGGGAAGCCCATTCAATATAAGGTGAATACCATTGACCTGCTTCTACATCCGCAAAGGAGGATTCGGTATAATCCGAAATATCAACTGCCGCAAATCTGCCAAGCACCGTTACAAACATTTCTCTGGTCATTTCTCCCGCTGTATCAAATTTTCCGTTACCGAGGCCTGTAAAATATCCTTTATCGGTACAATACAGTACGGCATCATAGTACCATTCCGAAGGCTTTGAATCAATATAATCCACAATAAGCTCAAATTTAAAAGTAAAACCTTCAAAATTTACTTCAAGCTTATTTGTTCCCATGTTTTCAGAATCATATTCTGAGATCATATGTTTTTCAACAGGAATATACGCATCTCCGTGCTTACATTCGGTTTTTACTGTCAGATCTGTTTTGTCTAATTTTTGCGAATACTCAATATGTATGTCCTCGGCATTGCAAAGAGAGGAATTTTCGTATTTATCACAGGTAATTCCTATTATACAGTATGCGCTTTTATTTGCCTTTCCTTCCTCCTGTACATAAGCTATGCCTATGTGGGTAATATCGGAAAGGAGCTTTTCGGATTCGCTTTTTGAACCGAGCATCGCCATTGTAAAATCAGCAGTATTGTTATAATTTGCCGCAATTATCTCTATACTGTCCGAATCATAGATAATATTTTCCTCATCAAGAACAGTATACCAAAGAGATGAATCGGGACGGTAGTGGGATAAATTTTGCAAAATCTCTTTGGCACGGATATTACATGCCCCCTGTAATGATTCCAACATGGTCAATTCATTTTTCCCGTTTTCTCTTCTGAATTCATTTATATAGCTTAGCAGCTGCCACTCGTCCTGTTGTGCAATTTGAGTATACTCAAAATCCAAGGCAAAAACATTTGATATTAAAAATAAAAATAAAACAGTTGTAAACAACAAACATGAAATAAATCTTTTCATACAAATCCTCCTTACATTTATAATTCTACAATATATTTGCAATTGTGTCAATAAAGTTTTGATTCTATCTTGAAAACTTATTATATTTATGTTAAAATAAATCATCAAACGAAAGGACATATCTATGAACACTACAGGATTTTATGCGGCAGATATACTCTTGCCTGAAAAAGATTTTGAAAAATGGTCTGTGGTAGCCTGTGACCAATTCACAAGCGAACCTCAATACTGGGAGGAAACGAAAAGAATTACGGATGGATCCGCTTCCACCTTTAATCTTGTTCTTCCCGAAGCTTTTCTTACCAAAGACAACAGCGAAAAGATAAACTCTATAAATGAAAATATGTTAAAATATCTTAATAAAGGTATTTTTAATGAATACAAGGATGCCATGATATTTGTAGAACGCACTCTACCCGGTGGAAAGATCCGTTACGGTATTGTTGGCGCAATTGACCTTAATGAATATGATTTTTCAAAAGGATCCACCTCACTTATCCGAGCAACAGAGGGTACCGTTCTTGAAAGAATTCCCCCAAGAGTTGAGATAAGAAAGGATGCTCCTCTTGAATTGCCCCATGTAATGCTTTTGATTGATGATATCAAAAGAACGGTTATTGAACCTCTTAAAGAGGCAGAACTTACCGTACTTTATGATTTTGAGCTTATGCAGGGCGGCGGTCATATCAAAGGAAGCCTTATTCCAAAGCAAATGCAAGAAGGCATACTTAATGCTCTCCAAAAACTGAAAGCTCAGGGTGGAGAAAATCCCCTTCTCTTTGCAGTTGGTGACGGAAATCATTCTCTTGCCACAGCAAAGACCTGTTACATCAATGAGCCTAACAATCTCAACAAATATGCATTAACAGAAATTGTCAACATACACGATGAAGCTCTTGAATTTGAGCCCATATACCGTGTCATCTTCAATGTAGATACAGAAGATTTTATAAAAGAGCTTTCAGAAACCTTTACAGAAGGACCGAAAACTATAGAATGGTACACAAAAGATTCCAAAGGTAAGGTTCACACCTTTGGACTTACAGTTGGTTCACTCCAGCCCTTTATTGATGCTTATCTTGCAAAGCATCCCGAAGCAGAGTGTGACTATATCCACGGTGTGGAAAGTACCCTTTCGCTTGCAAATGCCGATAACCGTGTAGGTCTGATCTTTGACGGTATGGATAAAAGCGAGCTCTTCCCCTTTGTTAAAGAAAAAGGCTCCCTCCCCCGTAAGACCTTCTCTATGGGTGAAGCCCAGAGCAAGCGTTATTATACAGAAGCAAGAAAGATTAAATAAAAATCAAACGATTGATAAATAGATTATACAATAAGAAAATCCCCGAAAGGGGATTTTCTTATTGTATATTGTCATAACTCATAAATATCTTTGCCGCCTGTGCTCTTGTTACAGTCATCTTGGGAGAAAGAGTAAATACCTTTGTATCTGTTGAACTTAAAAGTCCTGCATTAACCGCCCATGCACATGCTTCACCTGACCAGGAGCTGATAGTTGCAAGATCGGAATATTTACTCATATCTGCCTTTTTGCTTACATCAATTCCCTGTTTTTCGGCATAACGGTAGAAAAGCGTTGCAAGTGATTCACGGTCTATATTCATTCCTACACCGAATTTGCCGTTACCGATACCGTTTACATATCCGCTTTCATTTGCCCATACAACAGAAGGACCGTACCAGGAAGAAACTTCAACATCGGCAAATTCGGTAGTTGTATACTGGTAAGATCAGCACCTGCGATTCGTGCAAGGATAACTACAAACTGTTCTCTCGTCAGTTTACCGTCGGGGTTAAATTGATTGTTACCGATACCCGTAATATAACCTTTTGCAGAACAGTAATTTACGCCTTCCGAATACCATGCGGTGGGTGAAACATCACGGAATTCTATTACGGGTTTGGAAAGCTTTTTGATTACCCCTGTTTCAAGAACAGTTCCGCATACTGTACATTTTTTTACCCTTTCACCTTCTGCTTCTTCAGTTGCTTCCTTGGTTATTACCCATTCTCCGGGGGTGTGACCTTTTGAAGAACCGTCATCTGCTATAGTATCAG
>JAFYPJ010000059.1 GCA_017547545.1 Clostridia bacterium
AATCCATATGACAATGCTATGGCGGATAATTTCTTCTCTATACTCAAAACCGAATGTATCTACCGGGTGAAGCTTAAAACCTATGAGGAAGCGTGTCTTCTCATAGATCAATACATTAGTTTTTACAACAATGAACGTATTCAAACTAAAACAAAACTGACTCCGCTTGAAAAACGAAGTCAGTATGTTGCTTAAAATTTAATAATTCTTACCATAGGGGTGTTTTTGTGCTGTCCGTACAAATTGGGGCACAACAGTCCCGATGGTTTGTTTTTATACTGTTATATTTCTTAATAATTTATGTACAATTTAGGTACATTAACCTAATAATCTATTGACAATGTTTAAAATTTAATGTAAAATAACAACAGTTAGATTCGGACAAATTTATTTTTTAGGAGGAACTATGTTAAATCTCAAAAGAATTACTTCATTAACACTGAGCATTTTAATGCTTTTAAGTGTATGGGCATTTCAAATTCCTTCGTCGGCTGCAGAAATGTGTTATATCACATTTGATGCAAACGGCGGTACGGGAATGCCCGCAACAGTTAGTGTAGCAGCAGGAACGGTTATATACTTACCTGCAAGTGCACCCAAGCGTCCCGGAATGGTATTTATGGGATGGGCTTTTTCTCAGGAAAAGGCAGATTGCGGTGATATTACATATGCCGCTAATACAACTCCTCAAATTCTTGTTAACAGTTCAGCGGTTTTATATGCTTCTTGGGCATACCCCGTTTATTTGAACCACGGTACACAGGGTTGGGGCTCTGAGGCATTCCCTCTTTACAAGTTCCCTTCTGTAGACCTTGATCTTTATCACCATAAAGATACTATTTTCCAAAATTACGGTATGCTTCCCGGTGCATACGGTGATATGGGCCGTCTTGATGTATTTGTAGAATGGAATACAAATCAGCTTGCTAACGGTAAAGGTAACGGTACAGCGTATCATGAAAAATATACAACAAATGCTCCCGCTACCCTCTATGCAGTTTGGGGCAACCCCATAGTTTATAATGCTGACGGCGGTACATTCCCTGTAACAGGCAGCGAAATTCAAGAGGAATTTGTTGTAGGCACAAGTACCGGTGTTACCGATTCCACCAAGTTCGGCTTCTTTAACATGCCTACTGATGACAATGCTCCCTATAAAGCAGGTGCAAGACAGTATAAGGTAAACGGTGAAGAGGTATATGCACGAGTGTTCACTAACGGTGATATATACCGTTTTGAAACAAGCGAAAGCTGGCTTGAAATACCGATATTTAATTTAGACGGTTACAGCTGGTCTGATTTCTATACCACTACTACCTCTTATCTTGAATGCGGTCTTGAGCTTTACACCATATGGGAACCTTCTGTTACCTATAAGGCTAACGGCGGTTCGGGAAAAGATGTTGTTGAATACATGACCTTCAAGGGCGATGCCCTTTACAGCTATGAAGATTATACAGTATTGGGTAATTCCTTTACTAACAGTTCTGCTTTTATCGGTTGGAACACCAAGCCTGACGGTACAGGTACATCTTATGCCGCAGGTGATGTTATCAATGATTATGATAACAGCGATCCTTTGATTCTCTATGCACAGTGGAAAAACTCCGGCTCCCGCAATAGCAATTACACCGTATCCTTTAATGCAATGGAAGGCTACCTTGATTTTGATAAACAGTATATAGAAATAGCCTACGGTGAAAGTTATTCAAGCAAGGATATTCCCGTTCCCACCCGTGTTGGATATATTTTTAAGGGTTGGTACAATACAGCAACCGGCTCTTACTTAATGGATAATGAACTTTACTCCCTCAACGGTGATACATCCTTTGATGCAGTTTACGAATTACATAACAATCATATTCTTGATTGCTTCAAAAAGCAGGCAAATTGCTGGTATGAAGGATATTTTTCAACCTCTTGCGCGGCTTGTTCTTACAGTGATACCTTAGTATACGAAAAAGTACCTCACAACTACAGTAACTGGAACTTTGTTTCCGGTTCTACCGCAGTTAAAAGAGTATGTCAGTACTGTCTTGCTGAAGAAGGTGCAGACAGTACAGCAACCGTTAAACAGGAAATTATCGCATATGCAAATAAGAGCGGCCAGTTCGGTTATTCTGACTTCCAGTATGTAGATGTTTGTAACTACATCGGTGCAACAGTATACGGCGGCGCTGGTGAAACTGTATTCCAGGGCAGCGATTTCTCCAATGCAAATTATATAAGACAGAATGCCAAAGCAGTAAATCCCAATCTTAAATTTGTATTGACAATATACAACGGTAATGTAGCTAAGTTTGAAAGCTGGTTGAAATCCTCTTCTACCCGTGCAAGTTTTGCGGATACCCTTGTAAATACTGTTGTTGCCTACGGCTTTGACGGTCTTGATATCGACTTTGAATTCCCTGCCGACCTTACTTTAAAGGACGATTTTGCAGCACTTTTAGGTGATATAAGAACCCGATTCAATATGTACAGTGCTTCAAACGGTAAGCAGTATCTTCTTACTATTGCAACCCCTGCATCCAACTGGTCCTATGAAAAATTTGACCTTGTTGCTTGTTCACAGTATCTTGACTTCTTTAATATTATGAACTATGACCTTTACTGTGGATCTGCATTCCCCTATACACATCATCACACACCTCCTTACGATAATCAGGACCCCTACGGTCATATTCTTACCGGCGGTAGTGTACAAAGTGATGTTGCAATGTATAAGTCCCTTGGTATCCCTGCTGAAAAGATAGTTCCCGGTATGGGCCTCTACTCAAGAGAATGGACAGGTGTTGGATCAAATAACAACGGGCTCTTCCAGGCAGGAAGTCTCCAGGCAAGCAACTATCATTATGATCAGATTGTATCTTCTTTCGTAAATCAGAACGGTTACACCAGATACTGGGATGATACCGCAAAAGCTCCCTACCTCTATAATCCTTATCAGGGAATATTCCTCTCCTATGACGATCCCGACTCAATTCGTTATAAGTGTGAAATAGCTCAGAGAGAAAGAGTAAGAGGTGTTATGGTCTTTGACTATATCACTTGTGACAGTATCGGTATATTCGGTTATATCGATTCTATGATAGGTTCACTTCCCCACGCATGTTCGGTAGGCAGATATGACACAAAGAATGTAAGCTGTGAAGAAAACGGTTATCAAACTGCATACTGCGGTGTATGCGGAGCGGCAATGGGCCATACAGAAATCTACCGCGAAGGACATCTTTGCAACGATTGGACGGTTTCCACAGCTCCCTCGGCAAACTCCAAGGGAGAACTTACAGGAAGCTGTATCATCTGCGGCAAAACATTAACAAAAACACTTGATGCACTTGGATATACAGTTACCTTTAACGGCAACGGCGGCTCTGTTAAGAGTTCAACCAAATACCTGGTCAAGAAAGGTGAAACTTACCTTTCGGCACTCGGAGGAACGCCAACAGCCGAAAGGGATGGATTTGAGTTTGCAGGATGGTATTGCAGCGAAAAGAATTATACACTTAATACCTCAGATACCTTCAAATTTAACAATAATATTACCTTTACGGCACAATGGTCGGGCGGTGACCATGTTCACAGCTATAATAAAACTGTAACTGAAGCTGACTGTGTAAATGACGGCGTTATAACTTACACCTGCTCCTGCGGTGACAGTTATACCGAAACAATACCCGCTACAGGTCACAGTTACGGAGATTGGTATACAGTAAAAGAACCTACCGTAACATCTACAGGTACTCAGCGAAGAGACTGTTCAAAATGTGATTCCTTTGAAACAAAGGAAATTCCCGTACTTGAAGATACTTCCGATAAGCCTGTTGTTGCAACCGAAAATTATGACATCAAAATAACCAAGGCAGATACATTCACCTACATCAGATATGCTGCAGGTACTTATACTACCGCTTCTGCAATCAAGAATGCAGCAGGCTGTGTAACTCTCAGCGCATCTAAGATAGCATCCCTTACCACCAACGGTGTTTGCACACTTACA
>JAFYPJ010000060.1 GCA_017547545.1 Clostridia bacterium
AGGGGGTACAGTGCTGTGTTTGATGAAAATAATTTTGTTATTAAGAGTGTTGAAGCTCTTAATGTTGGTGAAAATATAAATTTACGCTTAGCAGACGGTGTTGTAAAAACCGAGATTAAATCCATAAGGAGAAATACCGATGGCTGAAAACAAAAGAAGTTTTGAAGAAGATTTAAAAAGATTGGAAGAAATAGTTAAGCTGCTTGAAAGTTCTGATGCCGAATTAGATAAATCCCTGGCACTTTTTGAAGAGGGAACGGAATTAGTAAGAAACTGTACAAAAGCACTTGACGAGGCAGAAAATAAAATAACTATACTTACCAAGGAGAATCAAAATGATTGATATAAAATCTGTTATAAATTCGGATGCACAATTGATGGAAAGAACCCTTGAAAACTATCTTTCCATGACCGATGATAAATACCCTGTACTTTTTGATGCAATGCGTTACGGGGTGCTTGACGGCGGAAAAAGGGTTAGACCTTTTCTCGCTATAGAATTCTGCCGTATGGCAGGAGGCAGCGATGAAGCGGTTCTTCCGTTTGCAGTTGCTATAGAATGTATTCATTCATACTCTCTTGTACATGATGATCTTCCTTGCATGGATAATGATGAGCTTCGCCGCGGAAAACCCACAAATCATGTTAAATTCGGAGAGGCAAACGCACTTCTTTGCGGTGACGCTCTGCTTACATTTGCTTTTGAAGCGGCATGTTCCAATAAGTTTGCCAAGTCTTGTGATATTGTAAAAGCGGTAAAGCTGCTCAGCGAAATGTCGGGAGCAAACGGAATGATAGGCGGTCAGCAGATAGATCTTTTAAGTGAAGGCAAAAGCATAGATATGGATACATTAAAGTATCTTCATGCAAAAAAAACAGGCTGTCTTATTCGTTGCGCATCCCTTTTAGGATGTATTGCTGCCGGTGAAAAATGTACTCCCGAATTATATGAAGCTGCTGATAAATATGCAAGCGGAATAGGACTTACATTCCAGATAATTGATGATATCCTTGATGTAACCGGAGATGAAATTATATTCGGAAAACCCATAGGCTCGGATGCAGAGCAGAATAAAACAACATTCATGAGCTTTATGAGCGTTGAAGAAGCGTATAATGAAGCAAAGAAGCTTACAGAAGAAGCAAAGGCGGCTTTAAGCGGATTTGCGGGCAGTGAAATTCTTTGCGAATTTGCCGATTATCTTTTAAACCGTAATAAATGAGAGCCGATATATATCTTACAGAAAAAGGTATAGCAGCAAGCAGACAAAAAGCGAAAAGGCTTATTGAAGAAGGCTTTGTTTTTGCTAACGGTAAGGCAATTACCAAGGCTTCAACCGAATTAACAGATGAGATTATAGAGATCAAAGGCGAGGTTATGCCCTATGTAAGCAGGGGAGGGCTGAAGCTCAAAGGGGCTATAGAGTCATTTTCTCTTGATGTTTCGGGACTTGTCTGTTTGGATGTCGGTGCTTCCACGGGAGGTTTTACCGATTGCCTATTACAGAACGGAGCAAATAAGGTATATGCCGTTGATTGCGGACATAACCAGCTTGATAAAAAGCTTATTCATGATAACAGGGTAATATCTATTGAGGGGTTTAATGCAAGAGAAATCTCTCCTGAAATTATTCCCGAAAAGGTTGATATTGCAGTTATGGATGTATCATTTATTTCTCAAACTCTTATCCACCCTGCTCTTGTCAGCGTTCTTAAAAAAGGGGCATTGTTTGTTACGCTTATCAAACCTCAGTTTGAAGCAGGCAGATCAAATATTGGTAAAAACGGAATTGTTAAAAATGAAAAGGCAAGAAAGCTATCGGTTGAACGGGTAGTGGATTCCTGCGCTTCTCTTGATATGAACCTTATGGGGATATGTGAATCTCCCATTAAAGGCGGAGACGGCAATATTGAATACACAGCAGTTTTCGTGTACATGCCTAAAGGTGAAGAAAATGAAAAAAATAGTTTTGATCCCCAAAACTAAAAAAGATAAAGATTTAAAATATACCACCCTGCTTGTAGAACTTTAGAAAAACTATGAGTGTGAAACACAAATACTGCTTGATTCATCGCAAAATATATCCCGTATTAGTGAAAATGCGGATCTTTATATTGTTTTGGGCGGGGACGGTTCTATAATGAGGGTAAGCCATGCAGCATCCTTGTACGGTATACCGATACTTGGTGTAAACCTTGGAAGAGTTGGTTATATGGCAGAGCTTGAGGTTAATGAATTTTCGCTTATAGATAAGTATTTTAAGGGAGAATATACCATTGAACCAAGAATGATGCTTTCTGTAGTAGCACCCGACGACTCTGAACACCTTGCCTTAAACGATCTTGTTCTTTCCAATGGTACCGTATCGAAAATGGTTACATTTTCTTTATATAACAACAACGATCTTGTAAGAAGGTACAATGCAGACGGAATAATAATCTCCACCCCAACAGGCTCAACTGCATATTCCATGGCTGCAGGGGGCTCAATAATAGATCCGGGCTTGAACTGCATTGCGGCAACACCGGTATGTCCTCATTCGTTGTCGGCAAAGCCTATGATTTTTTCAGGAGACGCTAAATTAAAAATAGTTAATGAAACCGAAAGAGATATTCCTGTTTTCATTACGGTAGACGGCGGGGATAATCTTGAGATAAAATACGAAGAAACGGTGAAAGTATGTCGTTCATCCCTTGTTACAAAACTTGTAAGAATAAAGAACGAAAGCTTTTACAGAACTTTAGCTAATAAAATGGAGTAGTAAATTATGAAAAATAACAGACATAACGAGATACTCGAAATTATAAATGCTTATAATATTGAAACACAGGAAGAGCTTATTTCAAAACTCAGTCAAAGAGGATTTGATGTAACTCAGGCAACGGTTTCAAGAGATATAAGAGAATTAAAACTTGTTAAAATAACTG
>JAFYPJ010000061.1 GCA_017547545.1 Clostridia bacterium
CGGTAAGCTTATCGACACACTTAAAAAGCTCCGTGACGTGGGCAACAGCCTCATAGTCGTTGAACACGATGAGGAGACTATGCTTGAATCCGACTATATCGTTGATATCGGCCCCGGTGCGGGAATCCACGGCGGTGAGATAGTGTCCCAAGGTACACCTGCCGAGATCATGGCTGATGAAAACTCCATAACAGGCAGATTTTTGTCGGGTAAAGAAAAAATTGAGATACCCAAGACCAGACGTAAGGGTAACGGCAAATCGGTAAAGATTATCGGTGCAAAGGAAAATAATCTTAAGAACGTTGACGTTGAGATCCCTCTCGGTGAGTTTGTATGTGTTACAGGTGTTTCGGGATCGGGTAAATCATCCCTTATCAATGCAATATTAAAACGTTCCCTTTCTCATACCCTTAACCGTGCGATAGCTTACCCGGGTAAGCACGACCGCATAGAAGGTACCGAGAACCTTGACAAGGTAATTGATATAGACCAGGCTCCCATCGGCAGAACTCCCCGATCAAATCCTGCCACCTATACAGGTGTATTCACAGATCTCCGTGAGCTTTTTGCCTCTACCCCTGATGCAAAGCAGAGAGGCTACAAGGCAAACCGTTTCTCCTTTAACCTTAAGGGCGGCCGCTGCGAGGCCTGCGAGGGCGACGGTGTAAAAAAGATAGAAATGCACTTTTTGCCCGACGTATACGTTACCTGTGACGTATGTAAGGGACAGAGATATAACCGCGATACCCTTGAGGTAAAATACAAGGGCAAGAGCATATATGACGTTCTTGATATGAGTGTAGAGGAGGCTCTGGAGTTCTTCTCATCACTTCCCAAGATCAAACGTAAGCTCCAGACCCTCTTTGACGTGGGACTCGGTTATATCAAGCTTGGTCAGTCCTCAACCCAGCTTTCGGGCGGTGAGGCACAGCGAGTTAAGTTGGCAACCGAGCTGTCAAAGCGTTCTACAGGCAGAACCATATATATCCTTGACGAGCCTACCACAGGCTTACACGCGGCAGACGTTAAGAAGCTTATCGAGGTATTGCAGAGGCTTGTTGATACAGGCAACACGGTTGTAGTTATCGAGCATAACCTTGATATGATAAAGACAGCCGACTATATAATCGACCTCGGCCCCGAGGGCGGTGATAAAGGCGGTACTATCGTTGCTACAGGTACTCCCGAAGAGGTTGCAAAGTGCGAAAAATCCTATACGGGACAGTATCTTAAAAAAATGTTGAAATAACAAAAATGGTGGTTAAAAACCACCATTTTTATTTATTAAGTTCGGATGAGTATTTGCTTTTAAGATCTTCTACAATACGAACGTGCTCCTGTAAGGATATGTTATCATCACCGGGATAATCCTCATACTGCTTGGCAGTTAACTCCCACAGATCCACAGGCTCTAACTGTACACTGTAATTGTCAGCTAACGGCAACCCTACACAGACACCCGAAAGCTTACCTGTTTTATCAAGGGTACCTGTTTTTGGAAGGTTCAGATATGCACAGCCAACACATTTGAAGTTGCTGTTATAGAGCTTTGCTCTTATGCTGCCGTCAATTACTACGGTATTTTTTAAGGTAGACCACTCGGCACTTACAGTAACAGTTCCCGTTTCCCTGTTCTGTTCTGCAATTACGTTTTTAAACATTAATTTCGAGAAAAGTGTCATAGGTGACCAGGAAAATATTGCTGCATACAACGAGTTTATCTGCATCATAGACATATGAGTAGGTCTGTTATTTTCGGCTTTGCTTGCCATTTCAAATAACTGCTGACGCTGTGCGACACCCCAGGCCTTATTTGCCTCGTTACGTGCTCTTATAGCTTCATTTTCTTTCATAGTTTCTAAAGCTACACCAACACCGGCAATAGGACCTGCTAGACCGTCGGCAATACCACCCCAGATAGCCCAGTCCTTTTCCTTCTCCTGTACAACGGAATTCTCCATCATAACACCGAGAGTACGTATAGCCTCCACTCCCTGCTTATAATTTGCAACCTCTTCGGTATGCATACGGCTGAATTTTTCAAGACCTCTGACCTCAGCCAGACTCTTTTGTTTATATGCCAGACCTTCATCTTCTGCATTTCTTTTCCGCTTGGCTGCCTGTGCTTCTTTATGAGGATCTATAGCTTCGCTCTTGAGGGTAGCTATCGCTACAATAAGTATAAATACACCTATTATGCCTACAAGTAAGCTTCCTGTCATAAATCCAATAATGATGAAAAATATTCCAAACACAAGGCAAAATAAGAAAACGCCCAAACCTCTGCTAGTCATATTTCTTTACCAGTTAATGTCGTTGTAAGGAGTGTTTTCGGTACCGTTTGCATTAAGCTTTGCTACCATTTTATCCAAAGGCTTACGCCACATTGCTTTAAACCATTTGTTTTCTCCAAACAGTTTTACAATAGTGGGACTGATAGCATAGTAAGTATGTATAAATACTCTGCCCATAATGGTTTTAGCCAATGTACTGTCACGGAATCTGCGAAGTGTCCATACCTCAGGACAATCATAGGAACCGTAAACCGCAGTTGCAACATAACAACCGCCGGATGACGTTGTAGTGGGCTGAGTTGTTTTTTGAGGCTGAGAGACTTCACCTGCAACGGGTAGCGGCTCGGGCTGATACGTAGGGTCGATCATCTTATATTTCATAATATAAGAGCTGAGGGTGTTTATCATATCTCTTCGGGCAGTGGTACCAAGTGAATATAAATATATTTTCTTAGGATTGCCGGGAGCACTTGTTTCGATCAGCTTACGCTGTGCGGTGATAAGTCTCGGATAAAGCTCCTTCTTCTTTTCCAGACCGTATTCGGTATCGTTTTTGAGCGTGCTGAGGAATATATCAACAAAGCCAATTAAAGCTTTAATGTAGTTACCCTGCTCCATTGTTTTTTTGGTATTGGTAAGCAGTTGCATAACCGCAACGGTTGCATCCATACTTTCGTCTACCTTGAGCATATTAACATATTCAACAGCAAATTTTTCATAGTATCTTTCAACAAATTTCAGAATTTCGGTTGCTACCTCACCATTCATGGTTGTGAAGGTAAGCAATGACAGATTATATTGGTTCAATCCTGTAATATCGAATTTGTTGCAGGCAGCAACGATCTTGTTCAAGGAATCACGAACTGCAGCGACTGTATCCGGAATCTTCATAAGAGCGGTAGGATCGTTGTTCATCTCATAGTTAAGGAGGTTGTCAACCACCTTTTCGGTGCCAACCTTGCACATTTCTTCGCAGAAATCGAAGAACTCGATTTCAACCAATTCCATAAGAGTTTCTACGCTTTGCATTTCGTCCACTGCCACAACAAATGCATCTGCACACGCATTAAATTCACCTTTATGCATCAGTGCTATAGACTTAAATAACATATCCACATAGTCAGTATCTGTACATATAGCGATAAGATCGTTATATTTCTTATCTTTAAGTAACGCCATACGAGTTTTCATTTTTACACCTCTAATTCATAAGATATCCCGTATCGGGATATTTTAATTATACCATTATGGAATAATTATGTCAAGGGGTGATATTATGAGATTAAAAGAACTACGAAAAAAGAAAAATATATCTCAACTTAAACTTGCACTTGACCTAAATACCAATCAGAACACCATCAGCAGATACGAGACCGGAGAAAGAGAACCCGGAATATTGGAGCTGATAAAAATTGCTGATTATTTTAACGTTTCCATAGACTATCTGCTTGAACGCACCGATAAACCCGAAATGAACAAGTAATAAAAGCGAGCAAAAATTAATTTGCTCGCTTTTTCTTTATAAGCTTATATAATATGAAAATCAGTAAACATCCCAACAACACCCCTGCCGAGTCGAGGAGAACGTCAGAGATCTGTCCGCTGCGTCCGGGAACGTATAGCTGATGAATCTCATCACTTACCGCATAAAGCGTACCTATAAGGTAAGAAGGGAGTAAAAAACTCTTTGTATGCTGTGCCATTGCAAGGCTGACAAGAATACCAAGCAAGGTGTACACCGTAAAGTGTGCAGTTTTTCGTATGAAATGCTGATATTTGTCAATTATCGGCTGTTGTTCTGATTCCTCCAGATCCCTGAACCCGGGATATACTATTTTTAAAATTGCTCTTAATGTATTGCCGCTGGTTTCGCTGGAAACAACGGCAGGCTCTGAGGACATAGTGAAAATTAAAACCATGCAGGAAAAAACTAACGCCCATAATAAAATTATAATTATTATTCTTTTCATGCTATACGTTTCTTTCTTATAAATCTGATCATTTCACTAACGGTAAACACGATAATAAAACCCGTAATAACACCGCAAAAGTCAATAAGTACATCCTTGAACATTGCAGATCTTCCCGGAACAAAATACTGATGTATC
>JAFYPJ010000062.1 GCA_017547545.1 Clostridia bacterium
ATTTACTGTATATAATAAAGATAATATATTATAACATAAATCTTTTGAAATTTAAAGAGTTATTTTGCTTTTTTTTTTGAAAAATCAGGAAATAATTTTTATACTGTTTTCAGTAATATCACATTCAAGCATTAAAACCTCTACTCCCATTGACTTCGCATATTCAAGAGCATCTCCAAACGCTGCATGAGTTACAACATTTGCTCTTACTTCCCTGATACCGGGCATCTGAATAACAAATGCCACAGCACACTTAAAGCCATTTCGGGAGGCTTCGCAAAGCTCGTATAAATGCTTTACTCCTCTTTGGGTGGGAGCATCCGGAAAATATCCGATACCGTCTGTTTCAAGAGTGCATCCCTTTACCTCAAGAAGATAACGGTCACTTCCCTTTTCCATATAGAAATCAAAACGGGAATTCCCATAGGAATATTCAGGCTTTATATAATCATAATCAGCTTTTTTAAGCCATTCATAAACCACTTTATTTGGTGCCTGACTGTCGATGTTGATAAGTCCCAGAGCAACTTTATACACACAAATCATATCATAGGCGGTCTTTCGTTGTGTATTTTCCGATTTCTCAAGTATTACCTCTGCACCGGGAAATAACAGCTCTTTCATTCTGCCTGTGTTCTTGACATGGACAAGCTCTGTTTTGCCCTCTATATCAACTAATGCTTCAAAACGGTTGGGACGGGAGATGAATTTGGCATGATAGGTGTTTTTGTATTTCATTATATTCCGTCTTTCTTACATATGTACTCAAGTATTTCCCCTAATTGATCCGAAAACGAAACATCATTATCGATAACATGATCCGCCCGAGTTTCATAAGGCAAGCAATATACAGCTTCTCTGTGCCTTGCGCACTTCAAGTAGTACCCCCCGATAAATTCAGGACTCTGACCGAACAGCTTGATATTGCGAATTATTCTGCGGTAAAGACAGCTTTCAATATTAGCCTTTACAAAAATCTTAATATCCAACATTTCATACAAAACATCGATACCGAATAACAACATTCCCTCAACGATTGCCCATTCATGATTTCTGTTTTGTTTTTCTTCACAAATTCGCGATAAAATTTCATCATAATCGATGGATTCGGGACTGTTCCAGTCCGGATATAACTGACCGTCATCAGGAGAGCATATTTGCGGAAGCTCCGCTTTGAAATACTGATCCAAATGAATAATCGGCGCGGACAATTCTTTAGCCAAAATTTCTGCTATTGTACTTTTTCCGCTTCCGGACGGTCCACATATACCAATAATTTTAGTTTTCATAATATTACCCCGACAAAATAATAGTGATTTTTATTATGTAAGCTTAGAATGGTTAAACATGTAATCATTGCTGTAATAAAAACAGGTTAGCTTCATTAAGCACCCTTTTTGTACCTTCATGCTTTATAGGGAAAGGGCTGTGGCATAGTCAATAGAAAATATTTGTAATACTTCCTTGTTATCGGGACTAAAGTTCTGATTATAATATTGAGCAAGATAATATATTACCCTTTTAGAAACGGTAGCTTCTTCTCTTTGAAAAACATATTCGTCCTCAACACAAAAGCCGTTGATCAAATCAACAGACAAAGAGGTCTCTTCACAAATTTCACGCAAAGCACATTCATAGGTTGTTTCGTTTGCCTCCAAATGACCCTTGGGAAGACCGTAAATGCCGTCTTTGGATTTGATAATTATGTATTTGATGCTTCCGTTTTCTATAGTATAAACAACCGCTCCGCAGGAGGTTTCGTACATCATTTGAGGTTCTCCTTAGCCGTGTTAATTGAGGCTATTAGTATTCGTCTATAGCATGATTAATGAAATATTGCTACGCAATATGAAATAATCATGCGGATTATGAAATATTTTGCCTTAGCGGCAAAATGTGAAATAAAATAAAGCCCTTTATATGCCGCAGCGTATTTCATAGCGTCAGCTATTTCATAACGCGAAGCGTTATTTCACAAATCCCGTAAGGGATTTATTTCATTAAAAAAAGCAATATAACGGTGCGTAACTATAGGTAAGAAAAGTGAAAAGTATACCAAATCATTTTCTCTCGGATAAGAAGGTTTCGAGATTAATGGTGTGATGATATTTGACGGATGCTTTTTTATCTTTTTCGATCATGAGTGTTGTGAGATCAATATCGTTAATTGCGGCAATGGCGACAATATAGTGTATCATATCCGCAAGTTCAACACCCAGTTGCTCATGCAGGTCGCTTTCGTCAGAGGCTTTACGACCGGCTCGTTTATTCAATACCTCCGCGACCTCTCCAATCTCTTCCACCAGCTTCATAAACATACTTTGTTCGGTTGCCCGGCCGCAATATCGGTTTGCCAAATAGGCCTGTAAATCATCTATTGATATTTTCATTTTGTGTTCTTCTTTGCGGTTCGGCAGGAAGCGATCAGCATTGCTCTTAGGAAGTGCATTTTGTTGAAAGTGCTTTGAAAGTTTGTTCATCAATGTATTTCGTTTTAAACAAGAGCTCAAGCCAATAACCAGTTTCGCTTGCTTACTTTAAGGCAATTTCAAGTTTGGAAATAAAGTCCTTTTTACCTTGTGCATATTGTGCTTCGTGGATATTTGCGCCGATACTTGTGCCGCTTCTGCCGATTTGGTTGGAAATAATAGACTCTTTGATAGATTTCAAATACTTTACCAGCTCAATAATTTCAACGGAAAACCCCATGGATAGGTCTTTAAGTTTTGATTCAGACATAATATACACCCCGCTTTCTTCTATTATATCGCAAATCGAGTTTGTTTGCAAATAAGTGATAAGTGATGCAGCTGCGCTGTGATAGGTGATGCGATGCGTTCTACACGCGCCGAAGGCGTGCATCACAGACCGAAGGTCGACATCACGCACGCAGTGCGCATCTCGTTTCAGAGAAACGCATCACTCAAAAAAGTCACCTTTGTCAGTAGACAAAAGTGACTTTTTTGTTGGCGGAGGGTGTGGGATTCGAACCCACGTGGGCGTGAACCCAAACGGTTTTCAAGACCGCCTCGTTATGACCGCTTCGATAACCCTCCATGAAGCGAACGCATATATAATAACACATCGTTCGCATTTTGTCAAGTATATTCTTTTATTTTACTTCAATTTCAGAAAGAAATCTGTCAACAGCTTCAAGATATTCCTTTTCACCTATTATAAAGCTGATACCGTGATCGGCACCCTTTACTCCCAAAAACATTTTCTTGGATGTACATTGTTCAAAAAGTTTTTCGCTCATATAATAAGGAACAAAGCTGTCCGCATCTCCGTGAATGAAAAGTATAGGGTAACGGGAATCCTTAACCGAAGTAATCGGAGATGCTTTATCGGGATCAAAACCGCCAAAAAATTGTGCGGAAACCTTAACCAAAGGATAGAATATTGACGGAGGCAGCTTCATATTCTCCTTCATCACCCTGCTGATTATATCTTTCGGAGAAGTATAACCGCAATCTGCAATTATCCCCTTAACATTACCCTGAAGTTCAAGATCGGAGCACATCATAACCGTTGCTGCACCCATCGAAACACCCATAAGAACTATTGGTGTATCTTTACCGAATCTGTTAGCTGTATATTCAACCCAACGCGCTATATCATAGCGTTCCTTTACCCCAAAGGTTATTGTGTGGCCTTCACTTTCACCGTGTGTTCGCTGATCGGGGATAAGCACATTATAACCTCTTTCGGTAAACATTCTGTATGCACCGCCGCTGTCATGGGAAGAGCTGCTTCTGTATCCGTGTACCATAATTGCAACGGGGGCACCGTTGATATTATGATAATATTTTGCACGAAGCTTTAAATTATCAACCGATTTAATGTATACATTCTCATATTCTGCATTTTTAAGATTATTGTAAATCTCTTTTATTTCCTCTGATATGGCATTATATGCCGGAGTATAAAACGGCTTTCTTCTTTTTTCTTTGCCTTTTGAATTATAAAATGCCGTATTGTAAATATAAAGAAGTACAGTAAGGAATACTACCAAAATAACACTAAAGAATATAATTACAAATTTCAATATCCGATCCTCTCTTTAAAAAGCGACAGCCGTAGCTGTCGCTTTAAAATTATAATCAATTTCAGCCGATAAGAGCTAAAAGCCAATCTTCATAATTGCAAAGCATCTGAGCCGCAGTTATTCTGTTAGCTGTAGTTTGAGGAGAAAGCTTGAGTTCATCCTTGGATGTACTGCTGATTACGCCGTTTTCAACAGCCCAAAGCATACCGTCTTTCGCCCAATCGCTTACGCTTGACGCGTCAACATAACCCTTAAACTCTGTAATTGTAGGAGCGTTATAAAGCTCCATTGCCTTAGTGAAATTCATAAAGAATGTAGCAGCCTGTTCACGGGTAATAGCGGCATTGGGTGAAAAAGTGGTATCAGATGTACCCTTTGTTACACCGGTTTCATATGCCCATGCAACTGCACCGTAATACCAATCTGTTGTTTTAACATCGGTAAAATTACATGAATATGCTGATGTATCAACACCCATCCAGTTAGCAAGAACCTGAACAAACATTCCTCTTGTCATTGCCATATTAGGAGCAAAGGTTGTAGCAGAGGTTCCCTTGAAATATTCGAAATTATAACAGCGGATCAACGCATCTTCATACCATGTTCCTGCGCTGACATCGGTAAAGGGAATCTTTGAAACATCTTCGGTTTTTACAAGCTGACCGCATTCAAGACAATAATAAGATCTTTTACCGTTCTTTTCAAAGGTAGCAAAATCTTCCTCTGATTCAACACCTATACCAAGCTGTCCGTGCTCATGGCAGAGATAGAATGTAAGACCGTAGGTTTCAACACTGATACCGTCTGTATCCTGACCGGGAACACCTGTAAGGGAAGAATCGTTTACGGTTGAATAGATTGCAGAGGTATAGTACTTAACACCTTCAACATCAAAGCCGCTGTATTTGTAGGTTACCGATGCCTTCCAATCCTTATTGGATAAGAGTATATCTATATAAGTTAGAAGAAAATCATCATCAGTTGCTTTAATACCTGCATTATCAAATATATCATTTATAAGAACATTAAAAGAAATACGGGCTTCAAAATTCCAGTCACCCTCATCATTCTTGGTTACCTTAACGGTTGCTTCTTCATCCGAAAGACGGTTTGCTTTAAGATCAAAATCCGCAAAAAGACTTTCTTTACCTGCAGAATTCTTATAAAGATTTTCTGCAGAAGAATCGTGATATAAAGCACCGTTTCCTTCGCTGTCATAAGCTACAAAATAACGGGGGGCAACATTTGAATAATTTGCACTGTCTTCGCTTAATATTGAAAGAAGGTCAAGGCTGAGCATAAACACATCGCCGTTAAAGCCTTTTTCAGCATCAAGATTTGAAGGACAAGCAAGATATTGGGACTCTAAACCGAATTTATCTATCTGAGCTGCAAAATAGAAATACTCTAAATCATAGCCAAGATACATCTTTGCATCAATACCAGCATCGGGAGATGTTGAAGCAAAGTTAACCGCTGTGGTTTTTTCACTGCGGTATGTAGGATCTAAAACATTTATGGGTTCAGCATAAATATTCAAGGGTTCGGACCATCCTTCATCGGTACCGATAACACCGTCAAGTACAGGTTCTACATAGCCGGCTTCTATGGGATCGTTGGGAAATACCTGATAATCACCGAACTGTGCGGCTGTACTTGCCATGGGAACAAGCATTGTAAGTGTAAGTACTACTGCAATAAGAAGCTTAAAATTTCTCATTGTATACTCCTCCTATATTTATATATAAATATTATAACAATTATTTATTTCTTGTAATAAAAATACTTATGAATTTTTTATGAAATATACTATGCCTCGTAAACCATTTCACCGTCTACCATGGTATATTTTATATTTATATCTTCATCAAATACGGTAATATCAGCAGCTCTTCCCTCTTCAAGGAAACCGTACTCGCCGTCTATCTTCATAGCAACACAAGGATTTTCGGTTATCATTCTTGCTGCCTTTTCAATCGGTACTCCTGCCATATTAACCATTGTTCTTACAAGACGGTCGGTAGTTGCAACACTTCCGGCAAAAGCAGTTCTGTCCATAAGCTTGGCAACCCCGTCTTCTACAATAATATCATATCCGTTAGCCCGGCTTCCAAAACGGAAAATACCCTCGCCCATCCCGGCAGCTCTCATCGAATCTGTAACAAGAACTATTTTATCTTCCGGCTTGAACTTATATACCATTTTAAGAATTTCGGGAGGCAGATGGCAACCGTCAGCAATAAGCTCAACAGCCATAGTATCTATGTAATAGCCTGCTTCAACCGCACCTGCAACTCTCCATGCATTTACTCTGTGAGTAAGAGGCATACATGAATACAGATGAGTCATAAGCGCATAACCGCCCTTTTCGTGAGCATCGGCTACAGCCTTGAAATCCGCATCGGTATGACCTATAGAAGGAATAACATTATGCTCCCGCATAAACACACCAAGCTCGGCTGCTCCTTCAAGCTCAGGCGCTACCGTCATGCGGCATATATGCTCAGAAAGCTTAAAAAGTTCAGAGTATTCCTTTTCATTTGGCAAACGGATATATTTATCATCCATTGCACCCTTTTGATTTTTGGATATATACGGTCCTTCAAGGTGAATTCCCAAAAGCTTCGCTCCGCCCTTCATATCTTTAGCCTTTTCAAAAGCGGAAAGTGTTGCCTTTAATTCTTCTTCAGAAGCACTTACAGTTGTTGGATAAAGTGCCGTACAACCGTATTTAGCATGATTTTTAGCAACAAGATTATATTCTTCGGCAATCGAATCCATAAAATCATATCCACCGCCGCCGTGAGTATGTATATCAACAAATCCCGCAGAGAGATAGAATTCTCCGTTACCGTTTATAATACGGTCATACTCAACATCTTCTCTCTTTGCGAAAATATCAATTTTCCCGTTTACAACACTAATATCCTTTTCGGGAAGAATTTTCCCTTTTGAAATTATTTTGAAATCAGTAAATAATGTTTTCATGTGAACTCCGAACTGTGATTTAACAAAGAATTATAATAAACATAATATATAATAAATCATTATATCAAAGGAGTACAAGAAATGCAAGTAAAATATAAAGATTTTTTCGCTTCTGCCAATTCCGGCAGAGGATTTATAAATATGTTTGGTAAAATTTTCAAAAATACTGAGCATTTATATATAATCAAAGGCGGCAGCGGTACCGGAAAAAGCTCCTTAATGAAAAAAGCTGCAGCTTATGCCGAAAAAGAGGGGGAGAATGTTGAATATATATACTGTTCAAGCGATCCTGATTCATTGGACGGTGTAATTATACATGGAAAGGAAACAGGAATATTAGACGGAACATCTCCCCACACTTCGGATACATTATATCCGGGTGCCTATGATGAAATAGTTAATACCGGAGAGTTCTGGAATACAGACACACTCATTTCCAATAAGGATGAGATCACGCACCTTTCTGATCTGAAAAAAGAGCTGTACAACCGTGCATATTTGTATCTCAACGCTGCACTTTCCTGCGAAACTCTTGCTCACGGTATTTCATCGTCTGCAATAAACAAAGAAAAACTTGATCGCGCAGTATGCAGGCTTTTGAAACAAATAGAACCTTCGGTAAAGGGAGAAAGAAAAATAAGATTAACCGAAGGTATAACCATGAAGGGTTATGTGAATTTACACAGCTATAAATGCTGTAAAAACATATATACAATAAACGATACATACAACATAGGATGTGAGTATCTTTCTGCAATTGACAAACTTCTCACCCAAAAGGGTATCGGACATACAGTTTCATACTCACCCCTTGACACAACTAAACTAAATCTGATCCATATAGAAGAAAATGACACTCTGTTTGTACCTTACAAATATGAAAACACAAAAAAATATATAAATACCGAGAGGTTTATAAACAAAAGCTATATAAATAAAAATGAAATAAACAGGGCA
>JAFYPJ010000063.1 GCA_017547545.1 Clostridia bacterium
ACATGATCATGCAGAGCTATGACTTCTATAAGCTCTATCTGGATTACGGATGTGCTATCGAATTCGGTGGTGATGACCAGTGGTCAAATATAATCGGCGGTGTTGAACTTATCCGCCGTAAGTTAGGTAAGGAAGCCTACGGTATGACATTCCAGCTTCTCACAAACAGCGAAGGCAAGAAGATGGGTAAAACCGAAAAGGGTGCTATCTGGCTTGATCCCGAAAAGACTTCACCCTATGATTTCTTCCAGTATTGGAGAAATGTTGGCGATGCCGATGTTATTAAGTGCTTAAAAATGCTTACATTCCTGCCTCTTGAAGAAATTGCCAAGTATGAACAGCTTGAGGGCAGCGCTCTTAACGCGGCAAAGGAAGTTCTTGCTTATGAGCTTACAAAGCTTGTTCATAATGAAGAAGAAGCCAATAAAGCTCTTGATGCATCCCGTGCACTCTTTTCAACAGGCGGTTCTATAGAAAATATGCCCAAAACCGTTCTTACCAATGATAACTTTGAAAACGGAAAAATTGCAATAATCGACATGCTTCTTGTATCAAAGCTTTGCCCCTCCAAGGGTGAGGCAAGACGCCTTATTCAGCAGGGCGGTGTAAGTGTTGGTGATGAAAAGGTTACAGACTTTGCACGCGAATTTGCACCTTCTGACTTTGAAGGCGACGGTCTTATTGTAAAGAAAGGTAAAAAGACCTTCCACCGTTTTACTCTTTAATACGGAGAAATAAATGAACTATAATTCTTTATGTGAGTTTATAAACAGTACTTTTATAAATCAGGCAGAGATAATACCCAACGCTGATATGAAAAGGTTCACATCTTTTCGTATCGGCGGTGCGGCTGATTTAGCTGTATTTCCAAAAACAAAAGAATGTCTTGTTGCAATTCTTGATTATGTTATTAAGAATAAAATAAAGCATATTGTAATAGGTAATGGCTCAAATGTTCTTTTCTGCGACCGCGGTTATAACGGTGTTGTTATAATAACAACACAAATGAAAAACTATACTTTTAACGGTGATGTTCTTTTGTGCGATGCAGGTGCTCCTCTTACACAAATTGCGGTTAATGCAGTCAGAAGCGGTTACAAAGGCTATGCATTTGCATGCGGTATTCCTGGTAGTATCGGCGGTGCTGTGTTTATGAATGCAGGCGCCTATGAAGGTCAGGTATCCGATATTCTTCTGTACAGCGAATATTATAATACCAAAACCGGTCAAATATGCCGTATGGAGGCATCCGAACATGAATTTGATTATCGGCACAGCAGCTATATGGATTCTGATAAGATAATTCTCAGTGCTGCATTTAAGCTTGAAAAAGCAGAAGATGTGAATGAATGTGTTGCACTAATGGAAGAGCATATCAAGGCAAGAAAAGAAAAGCAACCCCTTGAATATCCAAGTGCAGGAAGTGTTTTCAAGCGCTATCCGGGTTATTTTACCGCAAAACTCATTGATGAAGCAGGTTTAAAGGGATATTGCTTGGGTGATGCGCAGGTCTCTGAAAAGCATGCGGGATTTATTATAAATCGCGGAAATGCAACTGCAGATGAAGTATGTGAGCTTATAGAAATAATCAAGGATGCGATATACAAGCGTGTAGGAATTAATATCGAATGCGAGGTCAGATACATTGACTGAAATAGTAATCATGTCCTTTGGTTATAAATACGGATTTACCGATGAGGTAAATATGCTTTATGATGTTCGTTGCTTTGAAAATCCATATTATGTTGAAAGCTTAAAGCCTTTTTCGGGAGAAACAAAACAAGTCTACGATTATGTTTTTTCGGATGAACAGGCAAAACTCTTTTTTGATGAAATCATAGGCGGTTTAAAGGTTCTTCTCAACCGATTTATAGAAAGAGAAAGAGATAGTTTTACCGTGGCTTTCGGCTGTACCGGCGGAAGGCACAGAAGTGTTGCCTTTGCTTTGCGTACATACAATCACTTGAAGGAAGCAGGCTATAATGTCACACTCTACCATCGTGACTGTGAAAAGGCGGAAAATAAATGAGTTCATTTGCCCTTAAAACCAAAGAAAACTTATGTGAATTAAATGTCAAGGGGCTGTGCTGTAAAAAGGCACAGCTTTTTGCCATGCTTTTATACGGTGCAAAGCAGGGAATAGACGAGATGATTCTATACAATGAATCAGAGTCGGTTATATCACTTGTGGAGAGATTACTTCTTGAATGCTATGGAAGTGAATGTGAAATAGAGTATTATGCAAACGGTTTCAGACTGATATTCAATAACAAGGCAGCCATTTCCGAGATAATGAGGGATATATCAAAAAAGGATAACTGTTCCAAATGCAATATACATTATTTAAGAGGAATCTTCCTTGCCTGCGGAACATTGAACGATCCCGAAAAATCTTACAGACTTGAGCTGAAAAGCGTAAGAAAGTTAGATGATATAAAACAAAGACTTGTAAATCTTTCTGTTAATCTTAAAACTACTCAACGCGATGGGTATAATATAATTTATATCAAGGAAAGTGAATCTATAGAGGATCTTTTAAATTATATAGGTGCATCTTCAACGGCATTTGAAATAATGAACACCAAGATTACAAAAGAAATACGAAACAGTATAAACAGAGCCAATAATTGCGACACAGCAAATATTGCAAAATCAGTAAATGCATCAAAAAAGCATATTGATGCAATTAAAAAGCTTAAATCAGAAAACAGATTGAATATGTTACCCGAAAATATCAGGATCACAGCAGAACTTCGGTTAAACAATCCATCGGTTTCTCTTGCCGAAGAAGCACAGAGACATGAACCACAGATTACAAAATCGGGTTTGAATCACCGTTTGAGTAAGATAATGGAATTTGCCCAAAAGGAGGAAAAATAATATGGCATTCGTTCATCTGCATCTTCACAGTGAATACAGCTTATTGGACGGAGCTTGCCGTATTAAAGCTATACCCGCTTTTGCACTTGCTATGGGGATGAATGCCTGCGCCATAACAGACCACGGTGTTATGTACGGTGCGGTTGAATTCTATAATGCATGCAAATCCGTGGGTGTTAAACCGATTATCGGCTGTGAAGTTTATGTAGCACCTCTGTCTCGCCATATAAAAGAGCCTTTAAATTCAGTTTCATATCATCATCTTGTTCTTTTATGTAAAAATAATACGGGATATAAAAACCTTATATATATGGTTTCAAAAGCTTCTACCGAAGGATTTTATCAAAAACCCCGTATAGATATGGAATTGCTTAAAGAACACAGCGAGGGGCTTGTTTGCCTGTCGGGTTGTATTGCCGGTAAAATTCCAAAGCTTATTTTAGATGATAATATAAAAGCTGCATATGAATATTCTCTTGAATTAAAAAATATTTTTGGCAATGATTTTTATCTTGAGATACAGAATCACGGTTTGGATGAGGAGCTCAAGGTAAATAGAGTATTGAAGGAAATTTCAAAGGAATATAAAATTCCTCTTGTAGCAACAAATGATGTTCATTATATTAAGAAAAAGGATTCGGGACTTCAAAATGTTCTGATTTGTATGCAAACGAACAATGTAGTATCCGATTCCAATCCGATAGGCTTTACATCGGATGAATATTATTTTAAGGATGAAGCAAAAATGCGTGAGCTTTTTGCCGATTGTCCTGAAGCTGTGGATAATACAGCAATAATTGCAGATAAATGCAATTTTGAATTTGAATTCGGCAAATATTATTTTCCAAAGATATCTTTTGATGATAAACTGAGTGCCGCTGAGTATCTTGAAAAGCTGACAATGGAAGGCTTTGAAGAAAAGATAAGGGCGCAAAAAATTACTTTTGAAAATAACAGCGAAACCGAATACAGAAACAGAATAAAATACGAACTTCAAACAATAATATCTATGGGATATGCTGAGTATTTCCTTATAGTTGCGGATTTTGTAAATTACGCAAGGAATAATCGTATCCCAACAGGTCCAGGCAGAGGAAGCGGAGCAGGAAGTCTTGTAGCATATCTATTGAATATAACCGAGGTTGATTCTCTTGAATTCAATCTTTTATTTGAAGCATTTCTCAATCCCGAACGAATCAGCATGCCTGATTTTGATATAGATTTTTGTTATTTTAAGCGCGAACAGGTTATAGATTATGTTAAAAATAAATACGGGCTTGAAAAGGTTTCGCAGATAGTAACCTTCGGAACACTTGCACCGAGAGCTGCCATAAGAAGTATAGGTAAGGCTCTGGGAATGTCATATAATGAGGTTGATGAAGTTGCAAATAAGGTTCCGCGTGTTGGCAAGATAACAATGGATGATGTTATGGCCATACCTGATATAAAGGTTATGTATAATTCCTCAGAAAAAATACGCCAGCTTCTTAATTACGCAAAGCAGATAGAGGGAATGCCGAAAAATATTTCAACACATGCTGCAGGAGTTGTTATCAGCGACAGACCGTTACATGAATATGTTCCTTTAACTGTCAGCGGTGACGATATCCTCACTCAGTATAATATGAACGATATCGCATCTCTCGGACTTTTAAAATTTGATTTTCTCGGAATCAGATACCTCACAATTATAGATGATACCGAAAAAATGATTCGGGAAAGAGAACCGGATTTTGATTTTGAAAATGTATCATTGGATGATCCTCTTACCTATGAGCTTCTTACAAAAGGTAATACAGACGGGGTGTTCCAGCTTGAATCTGCTGGAATGAAGCAGATGCTTTCAAGGTACAAGCCGGATAATATAAGGGATATAATGAGTGCTATAGCCTTATACAGACCTGGACCTGCTAAATTTATAGATAAATTTATAGAAAACAGATCATGTCCTCCAAATATAGAATACACCTTGCCTGCGCTGAAACCGATACTTGAAGAAACCTTCGGTTGCATTGTTTATCAGGAACAGGTAA
>JAFYPJ010000064.1 GCA_017547545.1 Clostridia bacterium
ATTTGAGACAGCCCATTTTTAAATACTGATCAGTGTGTCAAAAGCAGCATTGCAACAAACAAAAGTGCAATTATCCAGGAGCTTATCTTTATCTTTTTAAAATCACCGCAAAAAACGCTGATAACGATGTAAGAAATAAGACCAAAAGCAATGCCGTAGGAAATATTATAGGTGAAAGGCATAACGGTTAAGGTAAGGAATGCGGGAACAGAAACGCGGTAATCATTCCAGTCTATATTCTTAACCGAAGCTATCATTAAAAATCCAACATAAATAAGCGCCGCTGCGGTTGCACATCCGGGAACAAGCTGAACTATCGGACTTAAAAACATTGCAACAAAGAAGAAAGCTCCGCAGAAAACCGAGGTAAGACCTGTTCTGCCGCCACACCTGCATTTACCTCACTGAAGGTAGTAACGGTGGATGTGCCGCAAACCGAACCTATAGTAGTTGCAATAGCATCCGAAAGCATTCCTTGATTCATATTAAGAGGCTCGCCCTTTTCATCAAGGAGATTTGCGCGCTCACAGGCAGCATATAATGTTCCGAGAGTGTCAAACATATCAACCATACAGAAAGCAAGGTACAGATAGTTACTACCATAGGCATAATGTCTCCCCAGGTCTTATTGAGAAGATTGAAGGATGCAAGATCAACACAGGTTGATTCGTTATGTACAACTATACCCGCATTCTGCAATCCGAGCAGGGCTATGAAAAGACCTATACCGGAGGGGATGGCCACGCGCACACAGGTAGGCAATGACTCAAATATCTTTTTTCTCAAACCGGTAACTGTAAGAAGAATAAAAACAACACCTTCAATAAATATAAGAACAAGAGCATTGGCATAGGAAAGTCCAAAGCCTACACAAACGGTATATACGAAAATGCATTGAGTCCCATACCGCTTGCCTGAGCCAAGGGCAGATTGGCAAGAATACCTTCCAAAACAGTTCCTATAACGGCTGATATGGCAGTTGCAATATATATTGCACCGTAGGACACACCAAGGGGATTTGAACCGTCACCAAAGGGGTTGGCAAACATATTTGCATTGACCATCAGAATATAAACCATTGCAAAAAATGTTATCATACCTGCAATAAATTCGGTTTTTACCGTTGTTTTCCGTTCACTTAACCTGAAAAATTTATCCATACTGCACTCCTTAGGAATCATAGGGGAATTATACCGTATATTTTATTATATTGAATTCATTTTGTCTACATCTAAAGTACTTTTTTACTGATTCCATTCTGTACAAATTAAAGAATCATCCATTCCGCTTATATAGAGCTGATACTCACACTTTTCACCTCTTGCATTAAGGTAGGAAAAGTACCAGGAAGACATATCTCCGGGGAAATCAAGCATTACAACGATCTTGTTTTGGTTATCAAAACTTAAATTACTTATAACGCATTCCCCGATCTCGTCATATCCCTTGGTCATTTCAAGAGCACAAACGGTAAAATCAGTATTTACACCTACAGACTCAAAAATTATCGGAGTTGCATATTCGGATTCGTAAATAACATAGTTGGGAAGTCCCGCATATTCATCCGGGGTTACTGCTTTATAAATATTAAAATACGATTCTTCGGCAGGCTCGGTAAGGGGTGGCTTAACCACATCACTTTCCCTTCCCGTACTTTCTTCGGTTTTGGCTCCTGTAACCTCTTCGGTTTCTTTTTGTGTAACTGTTTCGTTTTCAGCAGCACTTTCCTTTTTTTCGGTTTCCTCTGCTTTAATACTAAGGGTTTCACTCTCTTTTTCACTTTGAAGCTCTGTTTGTGTTTGATCGGATTGTACATTATCCGATTTTCCCTTGTTTTCGTCACAGCCGGCAAGGGATATTGCAATACAAACAGCAAGAATCGCAATAAAGAGTTTTTTCATAGCTTATAATACCTTTCAAATAATTTTTATAACACCTATATAATAACAATAAAGCTGTAAATTTTCAATAATAACCGTAATAAATTAACGTTTTTGTTTTCAACCTCAAAAAAACGGAATTGTATAAATGTTAATAAGAAAACTCATTATCTCTGATATATTCTATAAATGTTTTAAGGCTTTTGGACATCCATTTGTTTTTATGATAAATGAGCTGCTTCCATATTTCAATATTCATATCGCAAACATCAAGATAGCAAAGCTTTCCCGATTCAATGAAGGAATTCGTAACAAAATCGGGCAAAAATGAAATCATTTCACTTTGGGCTACAATAGAGGTAATAATATCAGTTCTTCCAATCTCAAGAATCGGGGATATCTCCAAAGATTTTTTTGCAAGCTCATTATCGAATACTCTTCTGTAGCCCTGACCGTATTCCGTTAAGATAAAAGGCTCATTTATAATATCTTTTACAGAGAGATTTTTTGCATTTGCAAATTTTGAACAGCTTTTTGCAACAAAATGCGCCGTTAATGGTTTTTCCTTTGCAATTATATAATCCCTTTGATATCTGTGTGCATCAAGAGTTATGATTATATCGGCCTCATTACGGTCAAGCATATCAAACATCACAGAAGTATCTGCTGTAGTAAATCTTATTGATATTGCAGGGAATTTCTCATGAAAATCAATATAATTTCTGTACAGCATATCTTCACACACCGAATCGGGTGTAACAATATGAATGTGGCCGTTACATTCCTTTTCTTCTTCTAAATTGTCCTTAAACTCATCTGTTAAAGCACGGATCTTATGAGCATATTCTATAAGCTCATGTCCTCGTTTTGTCAATGTTATGGTATGGTTTATCCTTTCAAAAAGCAGACACCCTAACTCTTCTTCAAGCTGTTTTATCTGAAAAGATATGGTTGACTGCGAATAATCAAGCAGCTCTGCCGTTTTGGTAAAACTCCCAAGCTCGGCAACATGAATAAATGTAATTAAATTTCTGAGTTCCATTCTCTTTAGCTCCACTATCTAAATTTTCGATAGTAATTATCAAAACCATTTGTTTTACTAATCACGGAAAGTATTATATACTATGTTACAGAAAAAATCAAGACTTGGTGGAAAACAAAATGACAAACGCTCAACTTTACACAATTATTGCTCTTTGCGTTTATGCAATTGCAATGGCTTTGATTGGTTGTTTTAGTTACGGCAAATCAAAAACTCTCGACGGCTTCCTTATCGGAGGCAGAAATATCGGTGCATGGGTAACCGCCTTTGCCTACGGTACTACATATTTTTCGGCAGTAGTTTTTGTTGGATACGCAGGTAATTTCGGTTGGAATATCGGCGTTGGCAGTATATGGATAGGTATTGGTAATGCAGTTTTAGGTTGTTTGATCTCTTGGCTCTTGTTTGCAAACAGAACAAGAAAGATGACCAAAAAGATCAGCGCAAAAACAATGCCCGACTATTTTGAAAAGAGATATAACTCAAAGGGTATGAAGATCTTTGCAGCTGTTATAATCTTTGTATTCCTTGTTCCCTACTCCGCAGCAGTTTACAAGGGACTCGGTTCAACATCAAGACTTATATTGGGTAACACTCTTCCCGAAGGCGGTGTTGACTCTGTAATACCTACAGTTCTTATGAAAGTATTGGGCAGCGGAACCGCAGGTGTCATTCTTTTGGCAATAATTATGATATTGCTTCTTTCAGCATCAATGTCAACCTTGGCGGCGGTTGTATTAACCTCCGCATCAGCAGTTGCGGTTGACCTTATTCCCTCAGTAAGAAAAAAGTAAACCAAGCCGGAAACACAGATGCTTTTAACAAGACTTCTTTGCCTTGCATTTGTTGCTTGCTCCTTTATTTTCGCAACACGGAACATCCCGATCATCGTAAGCCTTATGTCCTTCTCATGGGGCGTAGTATCCGGATGCTTTATCGGTCCGTACATCTGGGGCCTCTTCTCGAAAAAGATTACAAAGATTGGTGCATACGCAGGTATTCTTTCCGGTCTCTTGGTAGTAGGAATTTCTACATTGGTTATCACTCTTAACAGCGGTTTTGCCGCAGCTGCATCAAAATCACCTGAAATGGGTGTTGCGGCAATGGCAGTTTCCATGGTCATTGTACCTTTGGTAAGTGTATTCACCAAAAACAAGGATCAAAACAGAGTTGAAGAGATTTTTACTTGCTACAACGAAGATTAAGCTGCCGGTATAAAAGCAAAAAATACAATTCAATAAAAAAATCATAAAAAACTCTTGACTTTACCGAATTAAAGTGGTAATATGTTAATAGTTTAATAATGTAATATACATAAATGCGATGATCAGAAGCCAGTAGGTTGGAAAGAAGCTGGAGAGAGTTGCCGGTTGGTGCGAGGCAAAGCGGAGGTCCTTTCGAATTCGTTCTGTTAGCAGTGCACTGAACAAGAGAGATCTTTAGTAGGATGCAACGGGAGTTCCCGTGATAGAGCTAAGGTATATATGTACCTGATAAGGTTGCCGTTGTGAGGCGGTAACGAACTGAGGTGGTACCACGGGATTACATTTTGATTTTCTCGTCCTCTGTATTCTTTATCGGAATGCGGAGGGCGTTTTTGTTTTCCCTTTCACACTCCGAGGGTTCAGTACCTAACAAAATTAAAGTTTGAAAATCAAACTCAAAAGAAAGGGTGGTCGCAATGACACAGAATTACTACCAAAAAGAAATTGAAACAATGCCGTATGAAGAGATGAAAAAGCTCCAATCGGAAAAACTTGTAAAGCAGGTTAAGCATGTTTATGAAAATGTGCCTTACTACAAAAATCTCATGGACGAAAAGGGTGTAAAGCCTGAGGATATCCAAAGCATTGATGACCTTCATAAGCTTCCCTTCCTCACAAAGGCAGACCTGCGTGATGCATATCCTTACGGACTTCTTGCAAAGCCTCTTGATAACTGTGTTCGTATTCAGTCTACTTCAGGTACCACAGGCCGCCGTGTAGTTGCATTCTATACACAAAAGGATATAGACCTTTGGGAAGATTGCTGTGCCCGCGCAATTGTAGCAGCAGGCGGAACCAACAAGGATGTATGTCAGGTTGCATACGGCTACGGCTTATTCACCGGCGGCCCCGGTCTTAACGGCGGATCTCACAAGGTAGGATGCCTTACTCTTCCCTTGTCATCAGGTAATACAGAGCGTCAGATCCAGTTTATGACAGATCTTCAGGCTACCATACTTTGCTGTACCCCCTCTTATGCGGCTTATATCGGTGAAACATTGAAGGAGCAGGGCTATAAGCCTGAAGATATACCGCTTAAAGCAGGTATCTTCGGAGCAGAACCCTGGACCGAAGAAATGCGCAGAGGTATCGAAAAGGTTCTCGGCATTAAGGCATATGATATTTACGGTCTTACAGAAATAACCGGCCCCGGTGTTTCCTTTGAATGCAGTGAGCAAACAGACATGCATGTTAACGAGGACCATTTCTATGCAGAAATTATTGATCCCGAAACAGGCGAGGTTCTTCCCGAGGGAAGCAAGGGTGAGCTTGTATTCACATCTCTTGATAAGGAGGCATTCCCTCTTCTTCGTTACCGTACCCGTGATATCTGTGTTCTTACAAGAAAGAAATGCTCCTGCGGCCGCACTTTGATCAAGATGGCAAAGCCCATGGGCAGAACCGATGATATGCTGATCATCCGCGGTGTTAATGTATTCCCCAGCCAGATCGAAACCGTTCTCTTGAACGAGGGCTACGATCCTAACTATCAGATCGTTGTTGACCGCGTAAAGAACAATGATACCTTTGATGTAAATGTAGAAATGACTCCCGAAAAATTCACCGACAAGGTGGCAGAAATTGTTGCAATGGAAAAATCCCTTGCAGCTGCAATGAAAACAATGCTTGGTATAAATCCTTCGGTACATCTTGTTCCGCCTAAGAGCATTGCGCGCAGCGAGGGCAAGGCAGTTCGTGTTGTTGATAAAAGAAAACTTATATAAATAAGCATGGAGGTTAATTATGGCTATTAAACAATTAACAGTATTTGTAGAAAACAAGCAGGGCACTGTTGTTTCCGTTACAAAATTACTCTCAAAAGAAAATATAAATATTCGCGCCCTTTCCATTGCCGAAACAGAAGGCTTCGGTATACTTCGCCTTATAGTTAATGATGAGGCAACAGCTGTAAAAACCCTTGCCAATGAAGGCTATCTTATCAAGATTACCGAGGTTGTAGGTGTAAAGATCGGTGATACTCCCGGTAAGCTTTCGGAAGCATTGGAGGTGCTTGACAATTCAGAAATCAATGTTGAATATCTCTATGCATTTATGGCACGCACAGAAAAGCATGCTTATGTTGTTCTCAGAGTTGAAGACAATAATAAAGCAGAAGATGTGCTTGAAGCAGCAGGCTTCCATCTTGTTACCGATGCGGATGTAAACAAGCTTTAAAAAGCCACCGGATAATATTTAAAACAAAGACTTGTACACTTGGGATAATATCCCATTTGTACAAGTCTTGTATTCTGTAAAAACGATATTGTTAATACCCATATTATGACGATGGATGAACTCATTAAGGAGTATTTCAACTATAAAGGTATTACCGCCCGAAAAACTACGATGGGAACAAAGGAAAATATCATCCAAAGCAAAATCCTGCCTCACTTCAAAGGGAAATTGGTTGTTGATATTGAGCCTATTGATATCGTCAACTGGCAATTGGAACTGTCTAAACCCCTAAAAAGGTGGTAAAGACAGTTATTAAAAATGGCAAAAAGGAAAAGGAAATAACTTATAAAAAATACTCCAGAACCTATCTCCACACTATTAACAACCAAATAGTGGCCATTTTTAATTATGCCAAAACAATCCGAAAACTGCCAGTTAACCCCTGTCAAGGTGTGGAGAAAATGGGTTCAAAAGATGCACCAGAGAGAGATATCTGGGAACCAGAGGACTTCGAAAAGTTTATCAAAACCCAAGAACACAACCCATTGTTGTATTATGCTTATCTTACTCTTTTCTGGACTGGTGTTCGTGAAGCAGAGTTGTTGGGCATCAGAAAAAAAGACCTTGATTTGAAAAACGGCATCGTCTATGTTAAAGAAGCATATCACAAGGTTAAGGACGAGGTTGACGAAAGACTAAAAAACAGGAAAAGTTATCGTTCTGTGAAAATACCTTCATTTTTGATTAATGAACTCAAGGATTTTACAGAAAGTCTTGGCCCTTTGGAACCTAACTCTCACATCTTCAAAACAAGCAAATCGACCCTACTGAAACACCTACACGAGGGTGCTGCAAAAGCAGGAGTCCAAGATATTTGTGTGCACTGCCTGCGACACAGTTACATCAGTATGTGTGTATATAACGGCATACCTTACACCACCATTTCTACCCAAGTTGGTCATAGTAAGTTCCTTCAAACTCTGCACTACTCTCACTCTTACAAGAACAGTGGCGATTTCCTCGTCAATGCTCTGGAACAAGTGAAGGGGGGTGTTGCAAATGTCTGAAAAGAACCGTGATAACAAGCGAAGATGGCGAAGCATATCAGTCAGTTTTCGTGTTTCTCCACAAGAGTTAGACACCATCAATATGATGGTGCTGACTTCGGGACTTACCAAGCAGGACTATTGCACAAAACGATTGCTCTGCGAGGACATCGTTGTGCAGCCAAACATTCGGATTCAGAAATATCTTCGCGACTACCTTTTAAGTCTTACCGAAGAACTGAAACGTCTGGAACAGATAGACCAGTCCACAGATGTGCTCGAAAACATCAAATACCTGTTAGAGTTGATTGCAAAACTCTCTCCGACAGACGAAGGGGGTGATGCAAGTGACAGTTGAAGTAAACGGACTGAGCTTTGAGGTCGATGATATGCACATTGAGGCAGTCAAGCGAATGGGTATGTTGTGTGTTCACGATGAAACCATCAGGCAGTTCGCAGAAGAAGGTCGTATCAGTAAGAGCGAACCGCCTTTCGGAGCCTTCTACTGGGTTGATGACAAAGAACTGGAAGAAATCAGGTCTTGGGAAGCAGAGCACGGTGCCCGTGTTTATATGGTTGTCCGTAGTTATACCGAATACGGTACGATGGATGCTTACCTGTATGTGAGCAGGCACAAAGACGAATATGCGAATTGAATATCATTATAGGTACGACAAACATCTTTACACTTGGATAACCTTCGTTTAGTAACCCTAACCCTGCTATTTTGATTTCTCATACTACCTCCAAAATGCTAAAAATGAGATAAAAAACGCTAAAAATGAAAATAAAATGCTAAAAACAAATGGAATTAGCAGCAAAAATAGCGAAAAAACCATCAAAAATAGCAAAATTCACTCTAAAAATGCTAAAAACAGCGGATAAATTGATATTTTTAGCAAAAAGGGATATAAATAAACAAACACTTATATCCTAAAAAGAACAAAAAGTATTCGCCTGTAAAAAAGCATAATAATATAGATGTATAGAAATATAATATATAAATATATAAGACTAATATCTATTAGTATAAGAACTCATATAGGAGTAAATAAACCCTTATAGAATAAGGCTTTCCAGCATATCACCTACCGTATCACCCACGAGGTAGATAATAGAAAATGCCCTTTACGAAATAAATCGTAAAAGGCATAATTTTTATTGATTTAATTTGGAGCAATTGCCTATACACGAAAAAGAAGGTCTTTCGACCTTCTTTTTTACGTTATTTCAATTCGAGGTATCTCAAAAGCAGAGTACATGCCTCGGCTCTGGTGGCACCATCACGGGGTGCAAGCTTATCACCTCTGCCAACGATAAGCTCTGTCTCAACTGCCCATGCCATTGCATCCTTTGCCCAAGGCGAAACCTTCGCGGCATCACTGAATGAGCCAAAGCTTGCCTTTGCTTCGGGAGAGTTTTGCATCCTGTAGAGCATGGTAACAAGCTGTTCGCGGGTGACATTTTGGTTGGGATTTGTGCCGTCAGACACTCCCGACTCCATTGCCCAAGCTTGGTATTCACTATACCAAAGCTTTTCGCCTTTGTCGGCACTTGTTCCTGAAATTCTTGCAAGCACTGTCCAAGCCATGGCTCTGGTCATTGTACCGTTGGGTGAGAACTTGTCCTCGCTTGTTCCTATAAACAGTCCCTTGTTATAGGAATTGTAAACGCTGTCATAGAACCAGTGTTCAGGCTTTACATCGGTAAAGGGAAGGCTCTTTGCTACAGCCTTGTGACTGAAGGTCATTTCATGGAGTGCAAAGAGTATATCGTCGGAGTAAACTCCCTCCTGATAAATTTCAACCGCAATGAGGTTTCCGCTTTCCTTTAGGTTAAGTGCAGAAATAATCTCGGGATCGTCTATTACTATATTGTAGTATGCACCGTTTTCGCTGTAAATTCCCTTATGTGTACCACAGCAGTAGCCTGTGTAAAAGCCGTCAGGAAGCGCACTGCCCACGGTTGTAAGCTCAACTCCGTTTATAAAGATACTTGCCGCATCGTCTATGGTCATTTCAAGGACTATGCGTTCAACATTTTCCGGATTGTTTACGTCAAAGCTGCTACGGAAGAAGAAGTTGGGGACGTTATATCCTTCATCGTCACTGCCTTCGGGAAAGTATTGACCGAGGAGCGTTTCGGGGATGATACCGTGATGATCACCAATCTCACCGTTGATGGCACCAAAAGGCCCCTTTGCCTCTTTCCAGCCTGTGGCATCAAAGTCTTCCTGTGCCCAATCATGAGCACCGTTGACAAAGGAATCGTCAAGAGTTCCGTCATCAAGATATGTCCAGAGATTGTCACCGTTCACCCTACCGTTAACAATGTACGGTATAAAGATTGTCTTCTTTTCGGCTTGGTTGCCTGCGGCATCGGTGACGCTATAGGTAATAACACTTTCTCTGGTGGGGTCAAGGCTGCCGCTTGCCGTAATTTTGTCGGTGAGATTGCCGTCATTTATGTCATAAGCACGGGTGTTATAAAACAGGTCCACATCCTCACCGGCATAATAATATACCTTTTCGGGTACGGTAAGTTGAGGCGCAGCGGTGTCTTTCTCTGTATCACGGCGAATAACGAAGAAGTCTGCAATATCGTTGACGTCACTTGTGGGGGTAACGCGGTGTGCGGTAAAGGTAAGAGAGTCGGGAGTTACGTCCACCTTTGTAATATAAGGGACATTTTCCTGCTTTAAGAAGGCATCATAGCCCAGCTCACCGTCGTTCATCTCATCAAAGGAAAAGCCTGCGGCGGGATTTTGCGTTATGTAGCAGATATCTCCCTCGCCCTTGAGGGTATAGCTTCCGTAGGGATCGTCACCCACAGGAGTATAAAGATCGGGGTCATCGATTACGGTAGCGCCGTTGATCATATAAGTTCTGGTATAGATATGATCGTGTCCCGCAAGTACAGCGTCAACACCCATTTCTGAGAATTTTACTCCGTATGCCTCACGAAGTCTTTCCCATGAGCTTGAATAAGAGCTACCTCCTGCGTAGAAGGACTCGTGGAAAGAAACTATTGTCCACAGGGGGTCACCATAGGTAGTGGTGTACTCTGTGATCACATTTTCCATATAGGGTACATGGAGGTCGATGTCGTGGTTATTCATATTGAGATTGATAAATAGCACACCGTCGTGTGCAACCCAATAGTTACCGCCCTGTTCACCTGCATCGGTCAGGCTTTCGGGATAAACATCTGTATAGGTAAAGTATTCGCTGTAAAGGGGATTGCCGTCATCGTGGTTGCCAAGGACACCCATAATAGGCAGAGAGCGAAGCACCTCAGGCTTAACAAATTCCTCGTACTCGGAACGATCATTGCAATAATTTACGTGATCGCCTAAAGTCAGCATGAACTCAACGTCATTGCCAAACCAGTTACGAACGTGGTTAAGTGTTATTTCCCAGTTATGGGTGTCATACTCGGAATCTATCTGGGGGTCGCCTGCAGCAATAAAGGAGAAACAGTTATCGTCAAAGTTGCCTGTAGAAAGTGTGTAGAGCTTTGACCAGCCAAGAGCGTCACTACCCACACGGTAGAGATAATCGGTGTCAGACTCAAGGTCTGCGATCACTGCGCGGCATATGCCGTTTTCCTTTTGGGCGGTGGAAGAGAAACAGCTTGCGGGCATATTTCCGTTCTTCACTTCAGAGGCCTTTGCCCACTGTACTCCCTCTGCCCCCACATTCTCGGAATGCCAGGTCAGATTATAGCTTTTTTCATCCCTACCCACGTTAACTATGACGTGTTCACCCTTTGTTCCCTTGGGGTCAAGAAGGGATGCGGAAACGGGCATCGTCGGAAGAAGCATGGAAAAAACAAGCACGAACACAGTAAGGTATAAAAATGCGTTTTTCTTTGTTAAGTTCATGATCTTTCTCCTAATCTAATAAAAGATTTGCTGATTTGATTATATAATAGTTCACCCGCTTTGTCAAGGTTAGGTAATTTTCTATATCTTTGTGTATTGCGAAATTTATGGTATATAATGAAATCAACTAAACCCGTATAGAATAAGGCTATCCAACATAATAAAAAAGGAAGTCGTTAAGACTTCCCTTTTGTATAAGTAACGGTTAGATAAATTGAATTTTTCAGTTTTCCTTTTTGCCATTTTTCGTTTTCTTTTAAGAAAAGTTCTAATGTCAAATAGTTTTCGAAAAACAGTTTTAATTTAAATATTATATACCGTATTTTTCAACGAGTTCATTAAAACAGGCTTCCATTTTTTTGTCACTAACGGTGACTTTAAGCGAATGTTTTTTGCCGCTTTCCTTTTCCTCAAAGGTTAATTCGTTAACGAGTAAATAATCCCAAATAAGCCATCCTTCAATTCCGTTGTATTTGATAACAGCTGATTTGTGTACTATACCATAATCCCTGTCAAATATTTTATCTAATAATCCCATATACGTTGTTACTCCTTGAAAATGCCTTGGCATCTATAACTTGGTGAAACCAATCATAACTTGCCGCAAGGCAATCATAGTTGATTTTCGCTATGCGAATAACTCAGGCAATACTTATCCTCAAACAGGAACAAAAAGTATTAGCCTGTAAAAAAGCATAATAATATAGATGTATAGAAATATAATATATAAATATATAAGGCTAATATCTATTAGTATAAGAACTCATATAGGAGTAAATAAACCCTTATAGAATAAGGCTTTCCAGCATATCACCGACCGTATCACCCACGAGGTAGATAAAACAAAATGCCCTTTACGAAATGAATCGTAAAAGGCATATTTTTTATTATTTGAAAGGATATTAAATTTTGTTCTTTTTGGGATAGAACATAGTGGTTGGGGATAAAATTTGTTATTCCCACTCATTTTCGTGGTTCTTCTTTGGCTTATTTATGCCCTAAATATTATCCTAAACGGCAATTTTGAACCTGTTTTTCCACCCATTATTTCATTTATCAAAATTTTTGTTGCAGAAAAAGTTGCAAAATCGCCTGCGGAATTGTGTCAGGTGGTTGTGATGCAACTGCTTGTTATAACAGGTATGCGTTTATCTTCCGCTGATCTGACAGCGGCAATAGATACGACTTCCGAGGAATGCCAGCAGCGATGCGACGACAACGTAGATCAAAGGAACGATTTGATATGAGGTGAAGTGCATTCCAAACATAGAAATCAAACGGCTATCAAAGGTGTTCCACATGGACAGAAAACAGGTAGGAAGATAATCCCATAACTGTCCCAATATGCGATACTGTGCCGGTATCTGAATAATCATTCCTGCAAGGATCATGCCGGTGGTAACTGACATTGCGGCAATACTGCTACTAAAAAGCTCGGACAAAAGCATGACGAATACGCTGATAAAAATCGCAGTCACAATCAGACATCCGTATGCAACAAGACATGCCTGTCCTATAGTGATATTGCCAGCGTAGCCGGTATAAAATAGCTGTATTGCGGCATCAAAACCCTCCGAACCGTATACCCGCAGACTCAGCACCCAGGTCAGCAATGCCATAAGCAATGCACCCACACAGCCAACTGTGATTCCTGAAAGCAGCTTGACCCAATAGAGCCGTTTTTTACCGTTCGAGGTGCATAAAACAAGCTGATCAGTTCGGTGAGTATGCTCATCGGGAAAGCTACTTGAAAGGGTGATAGCGACATAAATCAGCATCATAAAGCCTACGGTGAGAAAGGTTTCTAAGATGCATCCGTATCCTTCGTGGAACTGATATACAACAGGAGTTTCAAGACTATCTGCATGACTTTGCCAATATGAAATCTCAGCCTCAGTCAGATAGTTTTTAACAGCCGATTCTTCAAAGCGTTCTCTCATGGCAGCATATAACGCAGCTTCATCAGGAGACCACTGCTGGGCGGTTCCTTTGTCCATACCGGTCCATGACCTGATCAAATTGAAGATATCGCTGTACGGACGGGCATAGGTCTGGTATTCTTCAGTTAAAACATAGTTGGTGTCTATGGGCAAATCCTTGTAGGCGGCAATGGTTTCCTCCAGTAGAGCTTGGTCTATGGATTTGCCGCTAAGTGCTTTGCGGTATTCTTGATTGATTAGATGCTCTTCATAGTTTGTACCTACATACGTGCCGTTTACC
>JAFYPJ010000065.1 GCA_017547545.1 Clostridia bacterium
TACAACATCTTCACAGATCAAAGCAGCTCCCGGTTCTGTTGCATTAAAGGCAGACAAGGTAGTTGGTGGCTTACTTACAGTTGAGCTTAAATCAGCAGGTACATACACATTCTGTGTACAGTATAACGATGAAAGCTATAACTATTTTACAGTAACAGTAGAATAATCTCAAATGATCACAAGCGGAGAACAGCTGTTCTCCGCTTGTTTGAATATATTTTGAACAAAATATACAAAAATGTGAATTTTCTATTGAAAATTATAATTCAATATGTTATAATTATCGGGTAAAGTTTTTTCTTTAAATAAATTTCAGAAAGGAAAGAGTATGAAAAGGACATTTAAGTATTCAAAACCAATTGTTGCATTGATCATGGTATTTGCCATGCTTTTCTCTAATGCAACGCTCTTTATTGCAACGGCAGAGGAGCAGAGCTGTACAATAACCTTTAAAGCGGTTGTTAAAGCAAACGATGTTCCCTCGGCAGTTACTTGTGTGCCCGGAACAAAGGTTCAGATTCCCGCAAATACTCCCGAAGCTGACAACTATGCTTTTATAGGCTGGAATGAATCCGGAAGCCCTTTGGATTCCTACTATGTTCCCGGTCAGTATATTACAGTATACTCAAATATGACTCTCAGAGGAGTGTGGAGATCCTCGGACGGTGACGGACAGTACCCCACCTCCGGAGGCTATTATTCTGTTTATTATTCTGCAAACGGCGGTACATGGACAGATACCGATGACTCTCCTTACAGAAAACCCACAGCTAATGTAGGTCATATGACCTTCGGTATGACATTTTCATATCCTAACGATACAAAAACCCTTTCCCGTGAAGGCTACAGACTTCAGACAGATGTTGACAATATGAATGTTGTTTCCTTCTATTCGGGTGACGGAAATGGTAAAACCACATACGGTGATCCCGATGCTAACAACGGATATGAATATGAGATATATCCCGATGGCTATAAGAGTAGTGTATTTATGGTAAATACAGACCGTGTTCCTTACGGTAAGAATGTATTTGTAAATGCAGTATGGGATCCGATAATCAAATATAATATGAATGACGGCAGCGATACCGTGATTCAGGACTTCAACTATATTACCGCAGGTGACGAATACACCGTTCTCGGCACTAACGGTTATACCGCTTATTCCTCATCTTCTACTGCAAACGGCAGAGTTGGAGATAATAAAAACACTCTTATTTCCAACAGAGAAGGTTACAGAGGACTTACACAGATATATTCAAGATTCGGTTATGTTCTTGAAGCATGGAATACAAAACCCGACGGCAGCGGTACTACTTATGATGTAAATACCGTATATGATGTAACAGAACCCCTTGAGCTCTATGCAGTATGGGCAGAGGATCCCGATCATACACATGAGTATGATGTAGTGGTTGTTAAAGAGGCAACCTGTACAGCAAGAGGAAGAATTGAATATACTTGTGCCTGCGGCAAGTTCTATTTTGAAAGACCTTTGGCACTCGGTCATGATTACAGCGCATGGACAGTAAATGGAAATGAGCAGACCAGAAGCTGCGCAAGATGTGATGCTGTTGAAACCGTTGATGTCGATGAAAATACTATACCTGTAATTACCGCAGACGGTTATAATGTTACTCTTACCAATGCAGAAAATGTTGCAAGCGTAACATATGCTTGCGGTGTAAAGAAAACAATAAACGAAGTTGTTTGCGCTCCTGATGCCCTTACCCTTGATGTTGATGCACAAACATACAACTTTACATTAAATGCAGTAGGTGTATATACATTTATTGTAACCCTTGATGACGGATCTGCATATCTTTTTGTAAAAGAAGCAAAGAATGCCTCTGTTACTGCTGACGGTGTAACTGTTACAGTTAACGGACTTTCCGATGCAAGAGATTTCTTTATTGCAAAGGGAAGCCATGACACCTATTCAGAGGTTAAGGCAAATACGGTAGTTAATGTAACCTCAAAGAAGTTTGCAGGTAAAGACAGCTACAGTTATGTTCTTACCGAACCCGGAATCTATACTGTTCTTATAAGATACAATGACAGTACTGTTGCACATAATATTGTTAAGATCAATATTACCGTAACAGAGCCCGAGTTTACTCCCATGGGCTTACAGCTTAATATTAAGAATCTTGACGGTGTTAAGGTTGTTCGTACCGCATACGGTGAATACGATTCTGTTTCTTCAATAAAGAAGGCAGAGGGTTCACGCGCATTCAGCTCAAAGAATGTACTTAGCGGTGTAAGTGAATATACTATTCAGTACAGAGAAAACGGTACTGCAACTGTAATAGTATGCTATAATAACGGATATGTTAAGGTTTATAAGTTTGAAGTTAAGAAAACGGTTCCTGATTTCAAACATGAAAATGATACGGTTACTATCGGAAATCTTGATAATCTTCAGGTAATCCGTTATGCTTCCGGTGAATATACAACCTCATCCGAACTGAAGAAAGCACCCGATTGTGTTCAGTTTACAAAATATGATGCAGTTGACGGTATTATCACCGTATCCAAGCTTAAGTTTGGTACATATACTTTCCTTGTTCAGTACAAGGATGAAAGCTATAACTTCTATACTATCGAGGTTAAGCCTATAGAGCCTACCGCATCCGGTATTTCACTCTCCAATGCATTCTCCAGCAACATGATCGTTCAGCGTGACGAGAAGCTTACCGTATGGGGCGGAAGCCTTAACGATTCAAATGAGGGCAAGACCGTTATTGTTGAATTTAAGGGCGAAACCGCTGTCGGTGTTATCGAAAACGGTATTTGGGAGGCAGTATTTGACTGCACATTCCCCGTTGACAGAGAAGGCAGCGATATGGTAATTAAGGTTGCCGACGGACAAATTGTAGTTGAAGACATTCTTGTTGGTGATGTTTACTATGTTATGGGTCAGTCCAATGTATTCTACGGTATCGGAGATCTTATAGTTGACAGATATTTCTCGGGATCGGTTGATAAATATATCAATATAGATTATAACGATTCCCGCGATATGCGTTTCTACCGTATATCAAGTACTCATTACTCTAATCAGACAGGAGATATGGCTCAAGGTACAGAAACTCTTTATGAGGATGTATATAACGGTGCGCGTTGGATGATGCCCAGCGATATTTACAATCAGGTTCAGACCTACGCAATGCCCTTCATTAATAATCTTCAGGCTAACGACAATATTACCTGCGGACTTCATACCTTCTCAGCTCTCGGTTATATGTTTGCATACAATATGACAAACCGTACAGATATACCCGTAGGTGTTATCGAAATAGATGCATCCGGTTATCCTCTTATGGCGTTTACTCCCAATGAGCTTGCCGAGAAGTGGGGCAAGGATGTATATGATGCAGCAACAGGCACATATTACTTCAGCGCAGGTAATGTTGTTGCTCCTCAGATCAAGACCAGATTTGCTTATAATCAGCAGATATATCCTCTTCACAGATTCTCTATTGCCGGTATCATCTGGTATCAGGGTGAAAGTGACTTCCCCAATACCGATGAATATCTCGGTGCAGGTGCTAAGTCCTTCCAGGAGGAATTGGCAGAGCTTATGACATATTTCAGAAGCACCTTCGGAAACAGCGATTTCCCTGTATATATGGTGGAATTTGCACCCTGCTTTGCAGGAACAGCCAATGCGTATATGGATATGGGTGCTTCAAGATGCGAGCTTGGTATGGTTCCCTCGTTGCTGGAAAACAGTTATGTGGCATCCACATCAGATCTGTGGAAGACTGTAAAATGGATCAATAATATTCATCCGCCGATCAAGGACCTCAATGCCTTTAGAATTACCGATCTGGTTATGGCAACACAGTTCGGTCAAGGTAACATCAATGATGTTTGCGGTCCTACCGTTAACAATGTTCAGTTTAACGGCAATACCGTTACCGTTACCTTCGATCATGTAAGCTCAGGTCTCAAGTCTGCTCACGGTAACGGCATCGTTATCGGAATTGAGATAATGATCAACGGTGTATGGACCGGAGTTCAGGGTGACTTTATCCGTAACGGCAATCAGCTGGTTATTACCTCAGATTCAGATATTATGGGTATAAGATACGGCAGAAACACCAGTGCTACCTTCCCTGAGAATGTAAACCTTTGCAACGGCTATAATATGCCCGCGCCTGCATTCTCTCAATATAAGTATTAAGCTTGTGTAATAAAAACAAAAAACAATGCAATTTTGCATTGTTTTTTGTTTTTTGTGTTGCAAAATAAATATTCTTATGCTATAATTACTTGATTTATATCCTAAGGAGGACAAATAATGAAAAAGTTGATAACAGTTTTAATTATTATATATATGCTTGTTGCTGCCATACCTACAGTATATGCAGCTGAAGCGGAAAACAATTTTCCTTTTGTTGATGTGAAAGAAAATGATTGGTTTTATGATGCCGTAAAATATAGCTATGAGGGTGGAATATTCAAGGGTACAAATTCCAACGGAACTACCTTTTCACCCGGAAGAACCATGACAAGAATAGAATTTGCTACTACCTTGTTCCGCCTTGCGGGTGCAAAGGAAACTGATTATCAGGGTAATACCGGTTTCCCGGATGTACCAGCCGGCTCATGGATGAGTGCTCCTGCAAAGTGGGCGAGTGAAAAGGGATATGTAAAGGGTAATGATAAGGGAGAATTTATGCCCACAGTAACCCTTGACCGTCAAACTCTTGCAACCATGCTTTACAGATTTGCAAATGACTATTTCAGCACCGATGATTCAAAGCAAACAGCTCTTGCAAAGTTTAACGATGCGGGCAGCTGTGCAGATTGGGCAAAAGAAGCAGTTACATGGGCAACCACAGTAGAGCTTATCAACGGAACAGGTAATAATGTAAACGGTGCTCCCACCCTTGCCCCCGTAATGTCTGCTTCAAGAGCGCAGGTTGCACAGATATTAAAGAACTATTTAACAAAAAACCTTGGCGGTGAATACCCTGTTGGTTCCTTTACCTTGGGCGGAAGTGATGTTAGTGAGTTCGTTATAGTTTACGGTGCAACCGAGACCTATGAAGGTGAAAACCATGCAGAAACAGTTGCACAGTATGTTCAAAGCGGTATCAAAAATGCAGTTGGCATTGATCTTCCTGTATATTCTGATACAGACTATGCATATACCGAAGGTGCAAAGGAAATTCTTATAGGTAAAACAAACCGTGAAGATATGGGTGTGGTAAGCCTTGATCGAGAAGGCTTTGGTAACTATACCTATTTATATGAAATGCAGGGAGATCACCTTATCCTTGCAAGTAATGAGGTGTTTGTTGGTACCTATTATGCTGCAAATATGTTCCTTTGCGATATATTGGGTGTTAAGTATTTCGGTCAGGGACTTTTCTCCTATACTTCAATAAAAAATGCTTCTATAGATGACGGTGTTTGCTCTAAGGGTGATACCTACTATGAATATACAAGTAACTTTATAGAAGGCGGAGATGATCCGTTTTTGGGTAATTTCGGAGAAAGTGTATTTGTAAATTCCAGCCATAATCTTCCTGCCCTTGCCTGTAACGGTGAATGCGGATATGAGGGTGATATTATCGGGTACGGTCATCATTTAGAGCATTATCTTGGCAGCAATCCCTGCCTTACCGCAGATGATAAAATTGATACAATAATTAAGAATGTAGGTCTTAATCTGAAAGAAGAACTCGGTGAAGAAAAGGATAAGTTTGCAATAGTATGGCTTAATCAGGACGATTCATCCACCTTCTGCAAGTGCGAACAGTGTATGGCGGCATACAGAGTATGGGGCAGAAGCGCGCCCTATGTGCAGATACTTACTTATGTTTCCGATTATTACAGCGCAGAATATCCCAATGTTCATTATGCATCCTTCTCATACAGACACACAAAATCTGCGCCCTATACTGTTGACGAAATAAATCAAGAGGATTACAATAATTATATGTCAAAGTACGGGGATCACAAATATGTTGCTTCCAAGGATATAACTCCTCCCGAAAACTGTATCGTATTCGTGAAAACCGATGATACAGCTTGTGCTTCTCATGCAAAAACCGATCCTGACTGTCCTCGTAATGTTGATTATGTTACAAGAATGAGCGGTTGGTGTAAGATATTTAAAAATGTTTGCCTGCATCAATTTGCAACCGGTGACAGCTTTGCGCATACGGTTTTCCCCAATATATACAGTACATGGCAGGAATATGATTTTATAAATGAATATCCTCAGGTAACATGGCTTCGAACCTGCGGTCAAAACGGTGACAGTGCAGACTTTGAAACAATGAGAGCATATTTGCATTCAAGAATGTATTATGACCACGATATGACATGGAACGAATATTCAAATATGGTCAATGAATACCTCAAGGCAGCATACGGTCCCGGTTGGGGATATATCCGTGAATATATTGATATCACCGAAAAGCTTTCCGAGGAAAATCATTGGTGGAGCTATAACAGCGGTATTACCAGCGCCTGGAACAAGGTTATAACCGAAGAACAGTGGCGTTCGGAATACGGATACGGATACATTTCCGATTTGTTTGACAAAGCATATGCACTTTGCGATACAGATGAGCAGAGAAAATCAGTTGAAATAACCTCTATGTGTATCCGTTATATTGAATGTCAGCTTGCATACAGCGATTACAAGGCAAGCGGTTCGGAAAAGGATTTTGAAAAATATACCAATCTCAGCTCTGCTTATATTGCAAAGCTTAACGAATTTGGCCTCAAAGCTCCTGAGGATTGGGAATATAACCAGGATCCCAACAGCTGGCATAAATCTTCATAATAAAAGAAGAAGTAATAAAAGGTTCTGCGAAACGATGGAGAAATACGGAGATTATACTCTTACATGAGAACATCCCACAGACATAAGTCATGAAAAATGGTGGTTAATCACTGTTAATAAAATACCCTAAAAAGCAACTTGCTTTTTAGGGTATTTTATGTTATAATTAAGCAAAGTTAACATGGAGGTAATTATGAAAAGGCTTGTTTCTCTGTTACTTTGTGTAATAATGGTATCATTCTTCTTTTCCTTTGTGATTTCAGGTGAGGAAGAAAAGGCTTATTGTATTACCCTTGATGCCAACGGAGGAAAAATAGAGGGCAAAAGTGTGTACGGTATAAATTTCGGTGACCGTTACTGTGATATTTTCGGTGATACAATACCTAATGCCGTAAGGGAGGGCTATACTCTTGCAGGCTGGCTGTGTGAAAAGTACAATTATATTCTCAATGTAAAAAACGGTGATTACTACGCGGTTTACGAAAACACGGTTTTCCGTGCTGTTTGGATAGATGATGAGGGGAATTCTCCCGATACGGTTTTACCCGAAAAATCCTATATGATCTCCTTTGACGCTAATGGGGGAATGATTACAGAGGGTGAAAGTATTTATTACATAAATACCGGAGAAAGATATATTGATGTAATGGATAAAGCGCCCGCGGCAGTTCGTGAGGGGTTTGAATTTATAGGCTGGTATTGTGAAAAATATCAGTATCTTCTCAATGTTAATCAAACTGACAGCTTTACAGTTCAGGAAAATGTGGTTTTCAAAGCACTTTGGGAAAGAACAGACCGTGATTACACCGTAACTCTTGATCCCAACGGCGGTGAAATGAACGGCAAAACTGTTTTTAAAATAGACAGAAACGAATTTTATGTTGACCGGATCGGGGAGACAATGCCAAAGGTAACAAAACAGGGTTACACCTTTTGCGGATGGTATAATGAAAAATATGATTTTATGCTTTCGATTTCTGCTACTTCCTATCATAAATATGATGAAAGCCTGACTTTTGTTGCAAAATGGGAAAAGAATAAGACTCCCGAAACTCAAAAGGATCTCATCATAACCCTTGACGGTAACGGAGGAGATGTTATCGGACAAAGTGTTTACGGTGCAAATTTATATGAAAGCTATCAGTCGATTTTCGGCAAAATACCAAATGCCTACCGTCCCGGCTATACCCTTGCAGGCTGGTATTGTGAAAAGTATTATTATACCCTTGATATGAGCGCAAATGATTGCCTTGCGGTAAACGAAGATGTTGTATTCAAGGCAGTATGGAAAAAGAATAACTATATGGGTGTAGGTACAGACGGTTTTAATGTGATTATAGCCGATGCCGAAAATATTTCTCATATCCGTTATGCAAAAGGCAGCTTTGATAATGCAAGTGACATCAAAAATGCTCTTGACTGTGTTGACTTGAACGAAAGGGTTATTGGCACCGCAATTACAGACGGTTATTTTATAAAAGAGCTTCCCGATACAGGTAACTACAGTTTTTGGATCAAATACAAGGATACAAGCAGTTATGTTTTTCTTGCAAGAATAACAGCTCCCGAAGAATATGTAAGTGTTAAGGGTGTAACCGTTGATATTAAAAATCTTTACGGTGTCCGTGATATTTTTGTTGCCAAGGGTAACTATAACAGTTATTCTGAGGTTAAAAATAACGGCGGTGTCCGGATTTCTGATGCTAAAATAGCAGGCAGGCACAGTTACAGCTATATGGCGGGTAATGTGGGAGAATACACCCTTTGCATAAGATATACCGACAGTTCAAGGCCTCATAAAATTCTAAAAACTACGGTGTCTGTTGATATGCCCGTATTTTGCGAAAAGGGACTGCAGCTTGAAATTTCAAACCTTAACAATGTTAAGGTGATAAGAACGGCTTACGGTGAATTTACCGGTGCCGGTGAGATAAAAAGAGCAGAGGGCAGCCGTGGATATTCGGGCAAAAGTATAGACGAGAGCTTCACTCTTTCTTATAAAAATGAGGGTGTTGTTACTGTAGCGGTAGTTTACCAAAACGGATATACTCATATTTATAAATACAGCGTTACCAAAAAGACTCCCGAAATAGAAGCACTTGGAAATAGTATCTATCTTTCAAAGCTTACGGGAATGTCTGTTATAAGATATACCAAGGGTGTTTATAATTCTGTTGGAGAAATCAAAAATTCACCTGATAACAGATATATAAAAACACTTGAAGGAGACAGTGTTGTAATTTCGGATCTTGAAGAGGGTAGATATACCGTATATGTTCAGTATAAAGATTCAAGTGAAGCCCTTGTGCATCTTGATGTTACAAACATTCCGATCGATGCAAAGGGAGTAAAGGTTTCCTCGGCATTTACCGATAATATGGTGCTTCAAAGAGACGAAAAGCTTTCGGTTTGGGGATTTGCCAAGGAAAGCGACGGGAAGAGAGTTGCCGTAACCTTTGGCGGTAAAACGGCCTATGCTACCGTTGAAAATGGTGAATGGAAGGCAATATTCGATGAAACCTTCCCCTATAACACCAAGCCTCAGGATCTTAAAGTATATTCGGCAGAGGGCGAAACGGTAATAAAGGATGTTCTTGTAGGTGATGTTTACTATATTATCGGTCAGTCAAATACCCTTTACGGCTTGAATGAAGAAATAAACGATCTTGAGTATCACGGACTTTCTTATGAGCTTGAGGTGGATTTTGACAACTCAAGAAATATGCGATTCTTCCGTATTTCCAATTCCGATTATTGGGGCATAACGGGAGAAATGAAGCAGGGGACAGCATACGAATATAAGGATGTATACAACGGCAGAGTTTGGCAGAAGCCCTCGGATGTAGGTCGTCTTATTCAGAGTAATGCAGGCAGCTATCAGGTGTTCTCGGCTTTAGGTTATCTCTTTGCTTATAACATGACCAACGAAACCCAAGTTCCTATAGGTATGATAGAAATTGATGCTTCGGGACATCCCCTCACCTCCTTTGCGCCAAATCATTTAGCGCAAAAATGGGGTGATGAATACTATGACAGTACAAACGGTATTTATAACAGCTATATGGGCTGTTATTCAAGATATGTATATAATCAGCAGATACATCCTTTAAGGCATTTTTCCATAGCGGGTATAATATGGTATCAGGGTGAAAGTGATGCTTATAATACTGTAGAACAAAAGGGTATAGGTGCATCAACCTTCAAGAACGAATTTGCCGAGCTTATGACCTATTTCAGATCAATATTCGGTAACAGCGATTTTCCCGTATACTTAAATGAATTCCCTGCACACACAGGCGGTTTTGATTTTGGTTGCTCACGCGTTGAAGTGGGAGTTGTACCTCAGATCCTTGAAAACAGCTATGTTGTTCCCGCCTCAGATACCTTTACCAACATCAAATGGCATAATTCGATTCATCCCTATGTAAAGCGTATTCAGGCAAAGCGTCTTTGCTCTATGGTTCTGGCAAACCGTTTTGGTAAGGGTGGTATAGAAAATGCAGCAGGCCCGATACTTGAAAATGCATCATATAACGGTACATCGGTAATTCTTGATTTCAAATATACCGCCGATGGACTTACAACCTTTGCAAGTGAGGATTTCGGTGATACTGTTACAGGCATTGAGGTTATGGACTCACAAGGAAGATGGAGTAAAACCGCGGCAACCATAATTGATAAGGATAAAATTTCAGTTAATGCAGATTTTGAGATATACGGTGTTCGTTATTACCGAATGAGTGCAGGATATTATCCGAAACACGCGAATATATGTAACAGCAAAGGAATGCCGTGTGTGGCATTTGTAAATTACAAATAATAAAAAGAGAGGTGTTTGGTATGAAAAAAATCACAGTGATCCTTTTAGCATTGGCAATGCTTATTTCTGCATTGAGTTTTGGTACAATTGCAGAGGATAACGCGGATTTTGTTGATGTACCCGCGGAAAGCTGGTACTATGAAGGATGCATGTATTGTCGGGACAATGCTCTTATGAAGGGAGTAGGAAATTCAGCCTTTTCTCCCTTGGGAAAGGTTACCCGTGAGCAGTTTGTTCAGGCGTTGGCAAACTTTAACGGTGCCGATCTCATATCTTATCAGGAAAGCTCTGCCGACACCCCCTTTGAGGATGTTAAAGAGGGTGAATGGTATTCAAATGCCATAGAATGGGCAAGGGTTAACGGTATTGTTACCGGTATATCCGATACTGCCTTTGGCCTTGGTAAAGAGGTAAGCCGTGAGCAAATGGCAACCATGCTTGTAAGATATGCAGAGTATATGGGGCAAAAGACCAACTATCCCTTTGACCTCAACGGCTTTGCGGATAATGCAAGTATTTCGGACTGGGCAAATTCCGGAGTTGAGTATTCAGCAGCATTCGGTCTTTTCAAGGGTGATAACAACTCTCAATTCAACCCCAAGGGTACTGCAACAAGAGCTGAGCTTGCTACGGTTCTTATGAGAGCACATAAGATTTCAAAGAGCAGGATCGTTTGCTTTGGAGACAGCCTTACTATGGGAATCGAAACGGGATTCAGCGATATCGTTGAAACTCCCTACCCCGAAAGAGTTGGCGAATACCTTGGTGTAGACAGCGTAAATTACGGAATCGGTTCAGAATTATCGGATATGATAGCAACCCGTCAGGGCGGAATTCCCTTGTATGTCAACAACCTCACCATTCCCGAAGATACCACACCTGTACGCATCTTACCTGTAATAGACGGCAACAGCGAAGTGTATCCCTTCGGCTTTTACGGTTTTGAGGGTATCAACGATGTGGAAATAGCAGGTGTAAAGGGTAAAATAACCGATAAGGACGGCGGAAAAGGTACAAGATTCAACACTGCAATTTATTTTATGCGCAACGAACCGGGCAAAGAAGTTAAGGTTACTGAACGCACGCTCATTGTTACTCATCCCATGAGTGATAAGCGTGATGATGACATTCTTGTTATTTGGTCCGGTTCAAATGATCTTAAAGGTGCTTCCAATCTTGAAAAAATACCGGAAATCATTGCAAATCAGCAGGCAATGGTGGATTATGCGGGAACAGATGAATTTATCATCGTGGGCTTTACTGCAAACTCTTATATCGGTATAGACGGTTTCAGAGAATGTACCGATCTTGCAAACGAGATTCTCAAGGAGTATTGGGGAGAGCATTATCTTGATATCAAGGAATATATGGCAACAGAGCAGGTTCTTATTGATCACGGTATAGAGCCTACTCCCCTTGACCTCGAATTCCTTGCAAAAGGCTGGATCCCCGAATCACTTTTGGAAAAGGTGAAATCCAACGGAGAAAGAAATTATATTCATTTCAATCAGCTGGGCTATGATATAATGGCAGATATGGTTGCCGAAAAGATCGTTGCCCTCGGTTATCTCGGTTAATAACAAAAGCAGAGGATTTTTTTCCTCTGCTTTTTGCATTAGCACCGCGGGCGGGGAGGCCCCGCCGGCAAGAATCGGGTGAGGACTCAGCAAGGATCTTTCATTCAATGTCCTTATTTCCCTACAGTTGATGGACTCAACCCCCGCTAAACTGTAAATATAAATAATGTTCGGCTATGATTTTAAGTTCATAAAACGGAATGCAGAGGTCTCCGAAGCGAGCTTGCCGAGTTTTGTGAATATATTATTATCTCTTATTTTATCAATTATATTTTGTTTTTATAAAATTGTTATTCTATATTGAATTCACAAAGGTTAATAACAATTTTTCCTTTTCTTTTTGCTTTTAGTGAGTATAAAAATGCATTACCGTGTCCAAAAAATATACAAGTCATAAATACACCCCCTGATGTTAAGAAAAATGCTTATAAATATAAACATTTATCATCAACATTATACATTTGCTTACTAAACCAGTCAAGTGCATACAAACAAAGGCTGAATAACTTTCTTGATGTTAGTATAATTATTGTAGTAATACTTTGGAAAAGAAGGTTGTTTGAAATGGGAAAAGAAGTGGACTATCAGAATAGAGACAGATTTATCCAGCTTGGTATTGCAATTTCAACTTTGCGTAGAATCAGAGGACTTTCGCAGGAAAAATTAGCAGAAAAAGCAGGAATCAGTCGGTCTTTGCTTAGTAATATTGAAGCGCCTAATATGGCATATAGTTTTTCTTTGAATGTATTTTATAACATTGCAGATGCTTTAGAAATTGAACCGGAAAAACTTATAAAAGCATCGGTATTTCCCGAAACAGTTATTAAAAAATAAGATGATCGCAAAATCAAAAAAGCTTTTCGTAAACGCGAAAAGCTTTTTATGTTATTTGATTCAGTGAACAACTATATTACTCCTCAACCACCGATTTTCTCTTTGTTATTTCACTTATGACTTTGGGATCGAATTTAGGACGGCGGTCATAGGTGTAAAGACCGTTAATCTCCTGCTCAATGTCATAAAGCTGTGTATAACAGAATGCGCCGATAGCCTTGTTATCATAAAGGGCATTGCAAAGACCGCGGTAGCGTTCGATAAATTCTTCCTCGGTTTTGGGCGCATCACCGTAACCCCAATCCTCATCTCTTTTATCGTTATCGATAACCCAGGATGCACCACCGAATTCGGAAAGGAAACAAACCTCGTTTGTTTCAAGCATCATTTTTTTCCAACGGGTATAACCGTCAAGAATACTGATAGGCTTACCTTCTTCAAGGGGGAGGTACTTGTTTTTGAATTCTTCTACGTCCTGTGTATAATCATGAGTATCACACATATCATAGGTTCCGGGAACGTGTGCCCAGCCTGAAACACCTATAAAGAGGCGGTTGGGGTCATAAGCCTTTGTAAGATCAAAGAGGAACTTTGTACATTCATGGTCAACCAAATAACCTGTTTCGTTCATAGGCGCCCAACCGATGATTGCAGGATGGTTGTAATCGCGCAGGATCATTTCAAGCCATTCCTGAGGCATACTTGCAAAGATTATATCATGATTGCAGGTGTCGAGGCCCCAGCAGGGATATTCACCCCATACCATATAACCGTGGCGGTCTGCATGATAGAGGAAACGGGGTTCAAAGAACTTCATGTGAAGGCGCGCACCGTTAAAGCCCATTTCAAGGCCGCGAAGCACATCGGCCTCAAGCTCCTTATCCGAGGGAGCTGTGTAAAGTCCGTCGGGATAGAAGCCCTGGTCAAGAACAAGGCGCTGGAATATTGCTTTGCCGTTAAGGTATGTAACACCTTTACGCAGAGCTATATCGCGAAGCCCGAAATAACTTTCAACCACATCATCACCCAAGGTGAATTTAATATCGTAAAGGTTGGGGTTATCTGTATCCCAGAGATATCTCTTATCTTCGGGAATAATTATGCTGAAAGCGATATTATCCCAATCTATCTGTTTTTCAACTGTTACAATATGTTCACCCTTGAAGCTTACCTCTGCCTTAAAGGTCATAAGCTCTGCATTTTTGGTACTCACTTCAAGACGAAGCTCTCCTTCCTTTGCATTGGGAGTCATTTTAACATTCTTAATAAAGGAAGCAGGCTTGTTTTCAAGCCATACCGTCTGCCAGATACCTGTAGTTCTTGTATAGAAACATTCGTAGGATGAAAACTCGGTAGACTGCTTTCCGCTGGCAATACGCTTATCCTTTTCATCATCTACGGCATTAACGGTAATTCTGTTTTCGCCCTCTGTAATAAAATCGGTAATATCAAAGGAAAATCCCGTATAACCGCCACGGTGGGTACCTATTTCCTTGCCGTTGATAAACACCTTTGTAAAATAATCGCAGGCATCAATATTAAGAATCGTGCGTTTGCCCTTTCCCAACCAGCCGGCAGGAATATTAAAGCTACGGGTATACCAAACGCCCTTGATAAATTCCTTTATTTCAAGTCCGGAAAGCTTACTTTGGGGGCAGTAGGGAACATTGATCTTTTTATCAAATTCGGTTTTCAACTGATAACCTAAATATTCGCCGTTGTGGGCATCGTCTATAGTGAAATCCCATACACCGTTAAGGCAGAGCCAATCCTTGCGGACAAATTGGGGGCGGGGATATTCTGTTCTGAAATCTATATTCATTTTGTTATCTCCTCATATACAAATAAATTGTACCGCAAGGGTACAATTTCAGATAATGGATAATAGAGAACAGATAAGAGAATTGGATGATTTCTGCACATAAAGTGCAGAAATCATCGTCAATTCCTCATTTCTCATTTCTCATTTCTCATTCTTTATTGATAAACTAATCTCTGATCAGTTTATTTCGGGAAGGCTTGCAGCAGCCACAGACTGACCAACGCGGCGGCTGTTTTCATCGGGAATATGGAGTGTGATCTTTTCGTTGAGTTCGGGGAATTCCTTTGCAAGAACCTCTTTTGCTCTGTCAAGAAGGATAACACCGCCTTCGCCTGAGGTAACTCTGCCCATAATAAGAACATGCTTTATATCATAGAAAAGTGAGTAGTATGCAATGGTGTAGCCAAAGTAAACACCGATAGTATCATAGATCTTTGCAGCTCTTTCATCACCCTCTGCCATTAAGCCCTGAACAACCTTGAGCTTTTCTGCGGGAGAAAGATTTTCGTCAAGCTCGATACCTGCGGCAGGAGCAAGCTTTATAACTGCATCCTGAGAGAAGTACTTAACGCCGCAGCCGTAGTCGCCCGACCATTCATCTACCATGGATTCCTTGGAAAAATCACAGGGAACGAATGCAAGCTCATTCAACCAGCCTGTAATGTTGCCAACACCGTCAACATAACCGCCTGCTTCACTTGTACCCATAGCGATACCTAAAACATTGTTATCGCCAAGATCCATAGCACCTGCAAGAGCAGTAACATCACCGTCATTTGCAACTTCAAGGGGAACATCACCGAATTCCTTTGCAACATCAATATACATATTCTTACATTTGGGATCAAACTGATCCTTTGGAACCTTTAAGAAAAGGGATGCAACCATGATCTTGTTGTCAACATAAACACCTGCAGAGGAAACACCGATAGCATCAACTCTGGGCATATGCTCTGCGGCAGATTTCATAGCGGAAAGAATTCCGTCATAGTGATATTGGGGATCCGAATTGGTCTTGGGGAACCAAACAACCTCTTCACTGTAAACGCTCTTACCGTCGATAACAGCAGAAACCTTTCTGTCACTTCCACCTGCATCAAAGCCGATACGGCATCCGTCAAGATGACGGCCAACGGGAGTAGCAGATTCACTTGTTACGGGAGCATCTGCAATATCTCTGTACTCAACGGTGAAGGGTGTTTCATAAACACCTGCCATAAAATCAAAGTCAAATGCACGGGCACCTTCTGCGGAATATGCTTCGTTAAGCTTGTCTGCAATAAGCTTGGAGCCTGCAATGATAACCTTGTGACCGCCGCGAACCCAAAGAAGGGATTTAACGATTCTTTCGATGAATTCGTAGTTTTCATCGTCGTGGCCTGTGCCTTCGGGATAGATAACTGTTTCAAACGCACTTACATAACCCTTGTTTCTTTCAATACCGATAACAAGCTTGTTACCGCCTGCTGCCTTTGCACCCTCTGTAAACTCGCGGTATACGAGCATCATGGGGGTAAAGCCTTTATCTAAAATTGCTTCAACCTTAAGCTTCATATCTGATTTCTCCTTGGATAATAGTTTTCTTTATTTCAAAATTCATATCTGCGATGATAATATCCGCATCCTTGCCGGCTTCAAGAGAGCCCTTGGTTTCACCCATACCTATAGAGTTGGCGGGATTAAGGGATGCAGCCGCTACAACCTCTGCTACAGAAAGATCTGTATTGTCAAGAACATTCTTTACAGCCTCATTGAGCTTTAATACGCTGCCTGCAATAGTACCGTCTGCCAAAAGACACTGGATACCCTTTAAGAAAATGGGTTGACCGCCGAGGGAATATTCACCGTCGGGCATTCCGCCTGCACGGGTACAGTCGGTAATAAGCACTAACTTGTCACCCTTGCATTTTGCAACAAGGGAGAAAAGACCGGGATGAACATGGAATGTGTCTGCAATAAGCTCTGCATAAGCATCACTTGCAAGACCTGCACCAACTACACCGGGTTTACGGTGATGAAGTGCTGTTTGTGCGTTGAAGAGATGTGTTACATGGTCAGCTCCGCATTCAAATGCCTTGTAAGCTTCTTCAAAGGTTGCATCGGTATGACCAACCGAAACACGAACATCAGAATTTTCTCTGATCTTTTTAATAGCCTCATAACCGCCTTCGGTTTCGGGAGCGATGGTTACAAGCTTGATGATATCGCTGTTGGCAATAACCCAATCAGCATCGGGAGCTTTAATATGCTCTTCGGCCTGCGCACCCTTTTTTGATGCATTGATGAAGGGACCTTCTGCATTAACGCCTGCAATGTACGCACCCTTCCAGCTCTTTGACTCCTCCTTGAGAGAACGGCAAATGTCAAGTGCCGCATTGATCTCATCCATAGAAACTGTCATTGTTGTGGGAAGGAAGGTGGTAACACCGTTTTCCACAACTCCGTATGCCATCTTGCGCACTCCTTCGGCCTTACCGTCGGAAGCGTCCTCATTAAGATAACCGTGGATATGTACATCCACAAGACCGGGGGCAACATAGCAACCCTTTGCCGAGATAACTTCAGCATCTGCAGGAATGTCATTTTCATCAACTATTCCTATAATTTTTTCATCATAAAGCACCGCTTTGCCTTCAACGGTGCAGTTCGGTAATACAATAATACCGCCTTTGATACATTTCATAGTGATTTCCTCTTAAAAAATAAAACTAACAAGAAAATTATAACATTATTTATATAATAAAACAAGAGATTTGTGACAAAATTATTTACTTTTTTTAAAAAATATGATATACTTATGAAGATATTAAAAAAATACGGTGGCAGAACTTCAATTTCTGTTACAATTAACGGTATTTCGGAGGAAAATTATGTATTATATCGGTGTTGACCTTGGCGGTACAAATATTGCTATAGGTATTGTTGACGAAAATTTCAATATTGTTCTCAAGGATAAGGTTCCTACCCTTGCAGGCAGACACAGTGACGAAATTATCAAGGATATGGCAGATCTTTGCAAATCCTTGGTTGAAAGAGTTGGTATCACTTTTGACGATATCGCTTATGTTGGTATTGCGGCACCCGGAACGGTAGATCCCGAAAACGGTGTTGTTAAATATTGCAACAATATAAAAATGTTCCATTATCCCATTGCCGAAAAGCTCATGAGCCATATCCCCGTTAAAAAGGTTTACCTTGAAAACGATGCAAATGCAGCGGCTTTGGCTGAAGCAAAGGCGGGCGCGGGCAAGGGCTGTGACGATGTTATCATGATTACCCTCGGTACAGGTCTTGGTGGCGGTATCGTTATCGGCGGCAAGCTTTATTCAGGCTTTAACTATGCAGGTGCGGAGATCGGTCATATGGCTATCGAATATGACGGCAGACCTTGTACCTGCGGAAGAAAAGGCTGTTGGGAGGCATATTCCTCTGCTACAGGTCTTATCAATATTACAAAGGATAAGCTTCGTGAAACAAAGGACACAGTTATGTGGGAAATGTGCGAGGGTGACCTTGATAAGGTTGGCGGCAGAACCGCATTTAACGCTGCAAAGCAGGGTGACAAGGCAGGTAAAGAGGTTGTTGATTACTACATAGAGCATCTTGCATACGGCATGGTAAATATCGTAAATATCTTCCAGCCCCAGGTGTTCTGTATCGGCGGCGGTGTTTGCGGCGAGGGCGATTACCTTCTTGAGCCCTTAAAGGTACTTGTAGACAGAGATCAGTACGGTACAAACGCACATGATGACAAAACAGTTATCAAGATTGCAGAGTTAGGAAATGATGCCGGTATAATCGGTGCGGCTTCTTTAGGCTTATAATTATGAGAAAATACGATGTTGTAACCGTGGGTGAGGTTTTGATAGACTTCACCCCGGACGGTATAAGTAAAAAGGGAATGGCACTTTATGAGTGTAATCCCGGCGGTGCTGTGGCAAATGTGCTGGCGGCAGTTAACCGTTTTGGCGGTAATACCGCATTTATCGGCAAGGTGGGCGAGGATTCCTTCGGTCATTTCCTTTGTGATACACTTGTTTCATACGGAATTGACACAGAAGGACTTTTATTTGATCAAAAGATACCTACAACTCTTGCTTTTGTAACTCTTGACGAAAAGGGAGACCGTTCCTTCAGCTTTTACCGTAAGCCTGGAGCGGATGTTATGCTTTCCTATGATGAAATAGATAAGGCAAAGCTGGAAGAGGCAAAGATCTTCCATTTCGGTTCGGTTTCATTAACCGATGATCCTGCATGTACAGCAACCCTTGAGGCGGCAAAATATGCAAAGGAAAAGGGAGCAATAATCAGCTACGATCCCAATTACCGTCCCCTTCTTTGGGACAGCCGTGAGCTTGCGGTCGAAAGAATGACACAAGGAGCGAAAATTGCGGATATAATCAAGGTTTCCGAAGAGGAGCTTGAGCTTTTAACAGGTGAAACAGAGCTTGAGCGCGGTGCAAAGAAGCTCATGGAAATGGGTGCTTTGCTTGTGTTCATTTCCCTTGGTGCCAAGGGTTCGTACTATTGCAATAAAAACCAAAGCCGTTTTATGTACACCTATGATGTTAAAACCGTTGATACCACAGGTGCAGGGGATGCTTTTCTTGGGGCAATCCTTTTCCGTTTAAAGGATAAGAGCCTTGCGGAAATAGCAGAGCTTAGTGCAGATGAGCTTGACGATATTCTTGATTTTGCCAACGCATCAGGCTCACTTACCACCGTTAAAACAGGCGGCGCACCCTCTATTCCCACTTTAGAGGAGATAGATTTATGCCGTAAAACGGTTAAAAAATTAGAAATATGAGATTACAGCTTAAATGCTTACCCTGTTTGCTCCGTCAGATCGAAGAAGCTCTTGAAATGTCCGGTGCAAATGAAGATTTAAAAACCGAAATATTCAAGAAATCTCTTGAAACAATGATGCATTATGAGGATTATCCCTCTTCTCCCCATATTGCAGGATATCTCCACGGTATGGTTCGTGAGATGACAGGGTGTGATCCTTATTATGCAGTTAAAGAAAAAGATATGGAGACTGCAAGGGTTACCTTCCCGTTGGTTGAGGAATATATTTCTCATAAAGAGGATAAGCTCTACTGGTCACTCAAAGCTTCTGCCTGCGGAAATGCACTTGATGCGGCGGCAAATCCCGGAGCTGTTTTTAACGAAAGTGTGGCAAGGGAACTTGAAACTCCCTTTGGTATCTGTGATATAGAGCTGCTGCGGGAAAAGCTGAAAACCGCAAAAAAGGTTCTTATATTGGCGGATAACTCAGGCGAAACCTATTTTGACCTTTTGCTTATTAAGGCTTTAGCACCTGCAGAGGTTGTTTATGCCGTAAGAGAATGTCCCGCAATAAACGATGCAACCGTTGATATTGCAATTCGTTCGGGCATAGAACCTTATGCAAGGATCATCTCCAGCGGAAGCCGTGCTCCCGGTACTATACTGGAAGAGGCAACAAAGGAGTTCAGAGATATTTTTGACACTGCCGATGTTATCATTTCAAAGGGGCAGGGAAACTATGAATCCCTTGATGTATCGGGCAGAGAAATATTCTATCTGTTCAAGGTGAAATGCCCTGTTATATCCGAGCATTTCGGAATTGAACACGGTAAATATGTATTTAAAAGAGAACAACAAACAGAAATTTGAAAGGAAAAGACATGACTACCAAAAGACCTATAATATATCTGTTGCTTATCTCGTTTGTGCTTTCTGTATTAGCACCGATAAGTATCGGTGCTGCAAAAGCTCCGGAGATTTCAGTATACGAGCATACAGTGAGTATAACAAATGCAGATGAGATCAGCTATATCAGATATGCCAAGGGAGATTATAACGATTCATCTTCCATTAAGAATGCCGCAGACTGTGTAAGCTTGAATGAAAGACTTGTGGCAAATGCAAGTGCTAACGGAGTTTATTCTGTTACCTTGACCGAAAGCGGAATCTATTCCTTCTGGGTAAAGATGAGCGATGGTTCAACATATATATTAAAGGCGGATCTCAAACCTCTGGACGTATATGCGGATTCAGACGGTGTTACAATAACCGTTCATAATCTTGAGGGTGTTCGTAATTTCCTTATCGCAAAGGGTACTTATGATAATTATGCAGACACCAGAACCAATCAGATAGTTGGTGTTTCTTCCGAGAAGATAAAAGGTGCAAATGAATACAGCTATACTGTAAGAGAAGACGGTGAGTATACCGTAGCTGTCCGTTATTTTGATACTGCAAAGGAAAATAAGATTCTTCACCTTACTCTTACTGTAATCAAACCCGATTTTATAGAAAACGGCTTGCAGGTAAAAATAGGTAACCTTGATTCAGTAAAGGTTATCCGTACCGCTTACGGTGAGTACAATACAATGGGTGATATCAAAAGAGCCGAGGGCAGCCGTTCCTTTAATGCAAAAACAATCGGCACAAGATCACCCTATACGGTTCAGTACAGAGAAAACGGCAGAGTTACAGTTGGTGTAGCATATAATAACGGTTACTATGAAGTATATCATTACGATGTAGAAAAAAGAGTTCCTACCGTAGTACAGGAAGAAGAAACCGTAACCTTCGGCAATCTTACAGGGCTTCAGAACATCAGATATGCCAAAGGCGAATATTATAATGCCGCTTCAATAAAAAATGCAGAGGGTTCTGTTACCCTTAAAAGAAGTGATGTTGTAAACGGTGAGGTAAGTGTTACTCTTGAACCCGGGACCTATTCATTCTGTGTTCAGTATGACGATGAAAGCTACAATTACTATATAATCACCGTTAAAGGAGAAGAAGAAATTATTATTCCTACCGCAACAGCCATAGGTGTTTCGGGTGCATTCTCCGATAATATGATCCTCCAGCGTGATGAAAAGCTTTCTGTTTGGGGTGTTGCAGGCTCAGCTGAAGGCACAACGGTTCTTTGTGAGATCTCGGGCGAAAAGGCTCTTGCTACAGTTGATGCAAACGGAAACTGGAAAGCGGAGTTCGATAAGACCTTCTCCTATACCACAGAGGGAACAACCCTCAGAATAAGCTGCGCAGATGGTTGTATTGAATTTAAGAATATTCTCTTTGGCGATGTTTATTATATCATGGGACAGTCCAATGCCTATTACAGCTTGGGCGAGCTGCAGTTAGACCTTAAACTCAAAGGCCTTTCCGACCAGCTTCAGATAGATTATGACGATAACCGTGATATCCGTTTCTACAGAATATCCAATCAGGATTATAAATATCGAACGGGCGCATTGGCGCAGGGTACAGCTTTATGTTATGAGGGTGTATACAACGGTGCCAAGTGGCTCAAGCCCTCTGATATTCAGAATCAGATGCTTACTTATGCTAACTTTACTCCTGCAGGACAGCTCTATGACCGTGACGCGGTAAGCAGTAAGGTATTCTCTGCTATCGGATACACATTTGCATACAATATGTCAAACCGCAGCGATGTTCCCGTGGGTGTTATCGAGATAGATGCATCCGGCCATCCCCTTATCACCTTTGCTCCGAACGATCTGGCAGAGAAGTGGGGACAGGAGGAACTTGATCCGATAACAGGAACATATCACTATAGGTTTGATCATGTATGGAGCAGCGAGCTTAAAACAAGATATGCCTATAATCAGCAGATATATCCGCTTCGTCATTTCTCAATTGCGGGAATTATCTGGTATCAGGGCGAAAGCGACTGGTATAATACAAGAGAACAGCATACCGTTTATGTAGACAGCTTTGCCGAACAGTTTGCAGAGCTTATGACCTATTTCAGAAATGATTTCGGTAATAATGATTTCCCCGTTTATATGTTTGAGTATGCCACCTGTTACAGTAATAACGGAGCAAATGCATACATGGATTTCTCCTCTGTTAAGACCGAGCTTGGAACTATCCCTCAGATCCTTGACAACTGCTACATAATGTCTTCCTCAGACTTTTGGTTTGACACTCAATGGATAAACAATGTTCACCCCTATATCAAGCATTTCCAGAGCTACCGTCTTACCGATATAGTTATGGCGGATAAATTCGGCCAGGGAAATATGGATGATGTTCACGGTCCCGTACTTAACCGTGTTGAGTATAACGGAAACCGCGCAGTTCTTTACTTCGACCATGTTGGAGAAGGCTTGAAAACCTCAGACGGCGGTATGCTCAAGGGCTTGGAGGCAAAGATAATCGATCCCACGGGAAACGAGATATGGTTGCCTCATGAGGGATATATAATTACAGGTAAGGATCAGATTACCGTTGATACGGGCAATTTCCAGCTGCTTGCTATAAGATATAACGGTCATCCCGACTATACCTTCCCTTATAATCTGAATCTCTGTAATGCATACGGAATGCCCGCTATTGCCTTTGTAGACTATAATTATTCTTATTATGATGCAATTACACCAAAAAAATATTTCACCCTCAGTATGGACGACGGAATCACTCAGGACGCAAAACTGATGGAGATACTTGAAAAATACGGTGTTTACGGCTGCAGCTTTAATATTAACACCTCGCTTTTAGGCGTTAAATGGGATTGGGTTGCCGATATGGTAGCCTGCCCCGGACTTCTTCATCAGAGATTTACCGAGGATGAGATTCGCGGCGGAGTATATGACGGCTTTGAGGTGCTGGGACATACAAGAAATCATATTGCTCCCATAGAGTATGACGAGGATCCCGAAACTCTTATCACCGAGGTGGAGGGCTGCTTTGATGATATTGAAGATCTTACAGGTACAAGACCTGTTGGTATGGCATGGCCCGCGGGTGATGCATACCGCACCGAAACAACAATAGATATCATTGCCAACAACACAAGCTGTAAGTTTGCCCGTGGCGGCATATCTACATATAGCTATAATTTCCCCACATATTTTATGGAATGGATGCCAACCTGTCATATTATTGAACCGAGTATGCAAAGCCTTGCAAAAACATTTGCCGATTCAACCTTTGAAGGAGATACTCTCTTCTTTGTATGGGGACACGGTTATGAATTCGATCAGTATGATTACTATGACGAGTTTGAAGAGCTTATAAAAACAATGGTTCAGGCAGACGATGTAACCTTTGTAACAAATACCGAATTTTATGAATTGTTTAAGGATGCAATTCCTTCATGGAAGCAAGGAGAATTGGAATGAAAAAAATTCTTATTGTACTTTTGACACTAACATTTTTGTCTAATATGATTGCGCCTCTTGCGATTCGCGCGCAGGCAACCCCTGAAATAAGTGTATTTGAGCATACCGTATCTGTTACCGAAGTTGACAGTATCAAGTATATCAGATATGCAAAGGGTATATATTATGATGCAAATTCCATAAAGAACGCAGAGGGCTCTGTAACATTGAATCAGCGTTCTGTTCTTGCGGATTCGGATAACGGTGTGTTCTCCGTAACTTTAACAGAAAGTGGTTTTTATACATTTTGGATAAAAACAAATGATTCCTTGGAATATATTGAAACGGTGGAGTTAAAACCATTAGCCTTGGAGGTAAATTCGGATGGCTTGACCATTACCGTTTATAACCTTGAAGAGGTAAGGGATTTCCTTATTGCAAAGGGAACCTACGATAATTATTCGGATTCAAGAAACAATAAGGTGGCAAGCATATCCTCCTCAAGAATAGAAGGGAAAAGCGAATATTCCTATATGGTTTCAGAGCAGGGTGATTATACCGTGGCTGTCCGTTATAAGGATAGTGCAAAGGAACACTCTTATTTCCATATATCAATTTCTGTTCCCACACCCTCTTATGAAAATAACGGTTTGCAGGTTAAGGTTGGAAATCTTACCGGAGTTAAGGTTATCAGAACGGCTTACGGTGAATACGATTCGGTAGGCGATATCAAGAGAGCGCAGGGAAGCAGAGCTTTTTCGGCAAAAAATATTCTTAAAGGTCTTACCGAATATACAATTCAATACCGTGATAACGGCAGGGTTACAATAGGCGTTGTATATAACAACGGCTATGAGGAGCTCTATAAATATGAGGTTGCAAAGAGAGTTCCTGTCGTTACAAAGGAAGATCAAACAATAACCTTCTCAAATCTTGAACACCTGCAGAATATCAGATATGCCAAGGGTGTATATACCAACTCTGCCGATATTAAAAACGCACAGGGAAGTGTAACAGTAAAGAAGACCGATGTAGTCAATAATACCTTCAGTGTTACGCTTGAATACGGAACATATTCCTTCTGTGTTCAGTATGACGATGAAAGCTATAACTATTATACCTTTGAAATAGCACCCCTTGCTCCCACCGCTTACGGTATCCATGTGTCAAATGCATTTTCGGATAACATGGTGCTTCAGCGTGACGAGCCGCTTAGTGTTTGGGGTACGGCACTTTCTCCCGCAGGAACCACAGTTCTTTGTGAAGTTAACGGTGAAAAGGCGGTAGGTGTGGTAGATGAAAACGGAAATTGGAAGGCTACCTTTGCAAAGACCTTCCCCTACAGTACACAGGGTACTCTTCTTACCGCAAGCTGTGCAGAGGGTGTACTTTACTTCCACGATGTGCTTTTCGGTGATGTATATTATGTTATAGGTCAGTCTAATGTATTCTACAGTATAGGTCAGTTGCTTATAGACCTTGATCTTAATAAGATATCTCATCAGCTTTCTATCGATTACAGCGATTCACGGAATATGCGCTTCTTCCGTGTGTCAAGTTCGGATTATCTTAGCTGGACCGGCAATTATGCCCAGGGTACTACTGCTGAATTTATAGATGTATTCAACGGTGAGTATTGGAAGAAGCCGAGTGATATAGGCAAGCAGGTTGAAACCTATGCAAACTTTACTCCCGCAACTCCTCAGTATGACAGAGATGCCATAGACAGAGAGGTATTTTCTGCTCTTGGTTATGTATTTGCTTTCAATATGACAAGCAGAAGCGATGTTCCTGTTGGTGTAATTGAAATTGATGCTTCCGGTCATCCTCTTATGACTTTTGCTCCCAACGAGCTTGCGGACAAATGGGGTGATGATGTAGTTGACGAAGCTACGGGAATACATCATTATAACCTTAACGGAGCAGATGCGCCCCAATGGAAAACAAGATTTGCATACAATCAGCAGATTCATCCGTTGAAGAATTTCTCAATAGCAGGTGTTATCTGGTATCAGGGCGAAAGTGATTATGCCAATACCCGTGAAGCTCAGGGTATATATGCAGATACTTTTGCAACTCAGTTTGCCGAGCTTATGACCTATTTCAGAAATAATTTCGGCAACAGCGATTTCCCTGTATATATGATAGAATTTGCAACAACCTTCTATAATGAGGGAAAAAATGCGTATATGGACTTTGATGCGGTTAAAACCGAGCTTGGAACGATACCGCAGATATTGGATGACTGTTATATAGTATCCTCCTCCGATTTCTGGCACCATCACACATGGCAGAACAATATACACCCGTATATCAAGCATCTTCAGGCATTCAGATTAACGGATATTGTTCTTTCAAGGCAGAATAACTGTGAAAACATGGAATATGTTCACGGACCTGTGCTTCGTGAGGTGGTATATGAAAGCAATACAAGAGCAAAGGTATACTTTGACAATGTAGGTGACGGACTTCGCACCTCGGACAGTACAGGCTATTTGAGGGGTGTTGAAATTTGTGTTCATACGGGTGAAGGCTATGCATGGTTACCCCATGAAGGATATATTATCACCGGCAAGGATAATTTTACACTTGATGCCGGCAGTTTTACCCTTTTCGGTGTGAGGTATAACAGACAGGCAGAGACTATATTCTCAAAGCAGATAAACCTTTGCAGCTCTATCGGTATGCCTGCTATAGCGTTTGTAGACTATAATACCGAAAAAATGTCAGAGATGCTTCCCAAAAAGTATTTTACACTCAGCTTTGATGACGGTACTACTCAGGATACAAGAATAATTGAAATACTTGAAAAGTACGGTATAGATTGCTGCAGCTTTAATATAAATACAGGACTTATGGGAGTTAATTGGAGCTGGGTAGGTGAATCTATCGGCAAGCCCTGGCTCTCTCATCTGAGATTTACAGAAGAAGAAATAAGATCGGGTATATATGACGGATATGATGTTTTAGTCCATACAAAAACTCATCCTACTCTAAAGGATCATGACAACGATGTAGAAAGAATAGTTGAAGAAGTTGAAGGCTGTGCCGAGGATATAGAAGATCTTACCGGTACAAAACCCGTTGGTATGGCATGGCCGGGCGGCGATGATTGCCGTACTCCTCAAACGGTAAAAACTGTATTTGAAAATACAAGCATTCGTTTTGCACGTGCATATTCGCCTACATATACATATAATCTTCCCAACTATTTCCTTGATTGGCATCCTTCATGTCATATTTTTGCTCCCGGACTTATGGAAATGGCAAGGCAGTTTGTGGAAATGACTCCTACAAGAGATTCTCTCTTCTATGTATGGGGACACGGTTATGAACTTGACCAGGAAGATTTCTATGATGAATTTGAAGCATTCATCAAATATATGTCCGAGGCCGAGGGTGTAGAATTTGTAACCAATACCGAATTTTACGAAATATATAAGGATCAGATACCTTCATGTATCTATCAATAACAAAAGAGGCTCAATGAGCCTCTTTTGTTTGGTTACTTAATTTGCATACAGCAGCACATTATAGTTATTGTAAATTGTTTCAACCTCTGTAATAGTTTTTAAAAATTCGTTGGAAAGACGGGGATTATTAAGATCGGATGAAATATCCTTCAGATTTCTGTAGCTGTGATATACGCTTGTAAAGCTTGCCCTGTCATATTCTGTCATTATATCGCAGTATTTCTTTAAGGTTTCGGAATCTCTGAAGCCCTCTAATTTTTCAAGTTTTTCACTTGCTTTTTAGTAATTCCCCTCTTCAATATAATTGGCGGCGGAAATATAACCGTAAATGTTTAAAACAAGCTGTCCCACAAAGAGTATTGTAATAAGAGAAAGAACGGTTATAATTGTTTTTTTGAAAGCTATTGTCTTCATTTTTATACCTCCTTGGCTTTCTTTCTGATACCATTATAAATTCTTGGGTGTCCAAAAAAACGGACTTGAAAAAATATTTTTTATGGTATATAATAGATTTGAGGTGAAATATATGGTAAAATCAAAGGATCAAAAGGCAAAACTGCTTTTTTTACTTGACATATTAAAAAAACAAACCGATGAATCCCATCCGATAACAACTCAAGGATTGATAGAAGAGTTAGCAAGGCAGGGAATAAAATGTGAGAGAAAAACGGTATATGCAGATATAGAATGTCTTATAAATTACGGCTTTGATATAGTGAGCTCAAAGGGGTATTATTATATGGCAAGCCGTGAGCTTGAGCTTGCGGAATTAAAATTGCTTGTTGATGCGGTGCAGTCCTCAAAATTTATTACAGCAAAGAAAAGCCAACAGCTTATCCGAAAACTTTCCAATATGGTAAGCAGGTATGATTCAAGCCAACTCAACCGTCAGGTATATGTTTCGGGAAGAGTTAAAACCATGAATGAAAGCATTTATTATAATGTGGACAAGCTCCACCGTGCAATGAACAATAACCATGAAATAACCTTTAAATATTTTGAATGGAACTATAAGAAGGAAAAAACGCTTCGTCATAACGGCAAGCTGTACCGTATCTCTCCCTGGTCACTTTCCTGGGACGATGAAAATTACTACCTTGTTTCCTATGATGCAGCTGAAGGTATGATAAGGCATTTCCGCGTGGATAAAATGATAGAGATAACTGAACAAAAAAATGAAAGAAGCGGAAAGGAGACCTTTGCCGAATTTGACTCTGCCATTTATTCCAAGCAGACCTTCGGTATGTTTTCCGGCAAGCCTGAGCTTGTAACACTTTTGTGCAAAAAGCGCCTTGCAGGTGTTATGATAGACAGATTTGGCAATGACATCACCATGATCTCTGTAGATGAAGATAATTTTGAATTAACCGTAAAGGTAACGGTAAGTCCGCCCTTTTTATCATGGATTTTCCAATTTTGCGGTGATGTAAGGATAATTTCCCCTGCCGATGTAGAGCAAAGACTCAAAGCAATGGCGCAAAATATCATAACATCTTATAAATAATAATTTGTATAAAAAAGCCGTAAACTCCATCATATACAGGAGTTTACGGCTTTTTGTTTTTTAATAAACAAAGGACTACTTTAACAACTGCTTTATCTCATACAGCTCTTTTGCTATAACATCAATTTTCCTTAAAATTTCAGAATTCTCATTTCTTTTGGAAAAAGGACGGTCAACAAGATAGTCAATACTTACATCGAAAAAATCAGCTAATTTTATAAGAGCATAACTATCAGGATTGGTTTTTCCCATTTCATAATTCGAAAGAGTTTTTTGATCAATTCCGGTAGCATTCGTAACATCGATCTGACATAACGACATTGCCTCTCTTAACTCTCTTATTTTGTTCATTGAAACCTCTTATTAATATATTCAGTAGAAAAATTATACTATAAATTTATGGATAAGGCTTTACATACTAAGAAATTGTATATATAACATCAAATATACTAAATTATTAGTACACAAAGTACGGATTATACTTATATTACTTGATTTATTAAAGTATGGCGGAGGACGAAATGAAGATAAAATCAGTGATTTTAATGACGGTGTTAGCAGTTAGCTTGTTTCTTGTAACCGGAATAACGGTTGCGGCACAACAGGATGAAGTAAAAGAAAGCGTGAGTGCCAACGGAGTAATAATAACGGTCAGCGGTTTGAATGATACCCGTGATTTTTATATCTCAAAGGGAATACACAGAGTTTTCAAATGTTAAGGAAAACAAGGTGGTACAGATATCCGCAAATAAGATAGCGGGAGCAAGTGAGTACTGCTATACCGTTAAAGAGCCCGGTACCTATAGCTTCTGTGTTCAGTATGATGACGAAAGCTATAACTATTACACGGTTACGATTATCGATCCCAATATTCCCACGGCTTACGGTATTCATGTATCAAACGCATTTTCGAATAATATGATAATTCAGCGCGACAAGCTCTTTACCGTATGGGGTACTGCCAAATCTCCGTCAGGAACTACCGTTCTCTGCGAGGTAAACGGAGCTCAACATTGGTTACCTCACGAGGGAGAAATAATCACAGGCGAAAACAAACTCACGGTAGATGCGGGAAGCTTTGAGCTTCTTGCGGTTAGATACGGCAGAAATACCGAGCACAGTACCCCTGTAAATCTGACATTGTGTAACGAACATAAAATGCCCGCGGTTGCTTTTATCGATTATAAATATGCCGTGAACAGCTTCATTACAATGACGATAGATTCAAGCGGTTGGGATATATATACTCCCCGAACTAAAACAGACTACGCTTACCGTTACGGTCCCACGATAATAACCAACGAAGACGGCAGTATGGACGTTTGGTTTTCGTGTACCGGAAGCAACGAGTCACAGGAGCTTGATTACTTCACCCATAAGCATTCAAGTGATGGCGGCATGAGCTGGGGTGAAGAAAAAATAGTTCTTTCTCCCACGGGACTTTCTAAGGATAGACTTTCTGTTTGTGATCCCGCAGCAATATATTTTAACGGATATTATTATCTTGGTTATACCTGTACCCTCGATAAGGGTGGTTATACTAATCACGGCTTTGTGCAAGAAGTAAAAATCCCGACGGGCCTTATGAAAAATGGAACGGTAACGGTTGGGGCGGTGCTCCCGAGCCTATAATCACCTATAACGGCAGAGGTGACCAATGGGGTATGGGTGAATTAAGCTTTGTAAAGGTTGAAAACACCCTTTATATCTATTATTCTTTGAAATGCGAAACGGGACAAAATACCTATGTATGCACAGCGGATGCGTCTAAAGAAAATTGGCCGCTTACTATAGGTGAAAGTAAACAGGCATTAAAATGGGGATACGGTCAGGCGGCGGCAGACGTTAAGTTCGACACAGCAACAAACCTGTTCGTAGCAGCAGCTATCGTAAACGGCAATTCACCCAATTGCTATATGGCACTCTTTACTTCAAGCGACGGATACAATTTTACTCTGTCAAGCCGCAGCCGTGCGAATATGAAGGCTTATGCCATGAATAACGGTATTTCGGCAGGACCTGACGGTACATTTAACAGTAATACAGACAAGCTTTACATATCTTATACCTACGGTGAAAGATGGGGTTGCTGGGCAACAAGACTTGCTCCCGTAACTATCAAAATTTCTCCCTGCCCTAAATTGGATGACAATCGCAGTACCGATAAGGAAAGCTTTACTGTATATACAGGTGAAAAGGAGTATATCGGTATAACAACAGAATCACATTATTATATAATTGAAGAGGGAACAGAGTTTAAGGTTGATGCGTATATTTTTGACGATGAAATGAACAGAGAAGCCTTATTACCGACATATCCGGCTTTGTATTCTCCGATTATGACAATATTGTAGTATCCTTTGACGGAAATTCGGGAAAAGCTTTAATTCAAGGTAAGACTGTGGTTGCGTTAACTTATAATGACAAATATTACATTACCTTTACCGTTGAAGTTAGGGCTAAGGGAAGTGATATAAGCTCTTCGAATATTTATGAATGGCAGCCCTGGAGCAACGTTATAAATGTGAAAGCAGGAGCCGACTATCAAAGTGCTATTAGAGGTATATTAACCATATATTCAGGTATTATCGGTGAAGCGTATAACGATACAATAGCGGATAAGGTTTTATTTACCTATTATGATTATCCGGTGATTTATACGGGCTATGATACCAATATCATAAGTGTTGACAGCCAAGGTAACATAACCGCTTTAAATTACGGTTCTACCGTGGTAACTGTTATCGTTGGAAATCAAAAGGCCTTTAATGTTACCGTGAACATAATTCCTTAAATTACCCCAAATAACTTCCTAAAATATATTAACCGTAACAAAACACCTCGGATTCGGAGGTGTTTTGTTATTTATAAAACAAAATCTCCCGTGAAAAATCACGGGAGATAATTATTATATTCAGTTTGTTTTTAAAAGTCTGCTTATTCTTCAGCGTTCTTCTTTGCTTCTTCAATGATCTTCTGAGCAGAAGCAGCGGGAACCTCTTCGTATCTTACGAAATTGAAGGAGAACTTACCCTTACCCTGAGAAAGAGCACGCAATGCAATGGTATAGTCAACCATTTCGGAAGCGGGAACTTCAGCTTCAAGGATCTGATAACCCTTCTTGCCTTCGCAAGCACTCATACCCATTACACGGCCGCGACGCTTGTTAACATCACCCATAGCATCACCGAGCATACTGTCGGGAATAGTAACCTTGAGTTCGCCAACGGGCTCAAGGATAACGGGATTAGCCTTTGCAAGACCGTCCTTGTATGCCAGGCTTGCAGCAAGCTTAAATGCCATTTCGGAGGAGTCAACATCGTGGTAAGAACCGTCATAGAGGTTAGCTGCAAGGTTAACTACAGGATAACCTGCAAGAACACCCTTCTGCATTGCTTCCAAAAGTCCCTTTTCAACTGCAGGGAAGTATCCCTTGGGAACTGCACCGCCAACAACCGATTCGGTAAATGTAAGGCCGTCTGCTTCACCGGGAGCAAATTCGATCTTAACATGGCCGTACTGACCGTGACCGCCGGACTGCTTCTTATGCTTACCTTCAACCTGAACCTTCTTCTTGATGGTTTCGCGGTAAGCGATCTTGGGAGCAGTAAGTACTACAGATACATTGTATCTTGCCTTAAGCTTTGATGTAACAACATCAAGGTGCATATCGCCCAAACCGGAAAGAACAAGTTCCTTGGTTTCAGCGTTGTTTACAAATTTGAGAGTCATATCTTCTTCAAGCATCTTTGTGATACCGGAAGAGATCTTATCTTCATCACCCTTGCCCTGAGGCTTAACTGCCATAGACATATAAGGTGTGGGATATGCAACCTTCTTGAATTCATAGTTTGCAGAACCGGATGTAAGTGTGTCATTTGTAAATGTGTTTGCAAGCTTGGGTATCATACCGATATCGCCGCAAGCAAGGCTGTCAACCTCGGTCTGCTTCTTACCGCACATGGTATAGAAGTGAGCAAATTTTTCGTTGCCGCCTCTGGTAACATTGCGCAGAGTCATTGTATTAGTGAGTTCACCTGTCATAACCTTAAAGAAGGACATCTTACCAACAAAGGGGTCTGCGATGGTCTTGAATACGAGAACAGAAGTATCGGTAGTATCTGCAATAGAGAGTTCCTTTTCTTCATCGTTTTCAACAACTGTTTCAACCTTCTTTGCGGTGTGACGGGGGTATGATTCAAATATAATATTCATAAGAGCTTCGATACTCCAGAGCTTGGTTGCCGAACCGCAGATAACGGGGCAGATCTCACCCTTTATCATACCCTGATGGAGAGCTTCAACAGCTTCCTCGGTAGATATTTCTTCACCCTCAAAATATTTTTCCATAAGCTCATCGCTTGTACCTGCAATAGATTCAAGGAACATATCTCTGTAGGTAGCAGCTACATCCTGGAATTCAGCAGGAATTTCGCCTTCGGTATGAGCACCGGTCTTGTCATATACGAATACCTTCTGGTCAAGAAGATTGAGGAATCCGGTAATAACACCGTCAACTCTCATGGGGAGAAGAAGGGGACATACAACATTACCGAATTTTTCACGCAATTCGTCATAAAGCTTTGTAAAACGAGCTTCGGGATCGTCGAACTTGTTGATAAAGAATGTTCTGGGCATATTAACTTCGCAAGCCTTTTCCCATGCAAGTTCTGCACCAACTTCAACACCGTTACGGGCGTCGATTGTGATAACTGCTGCATCCGCAACACGAAGAGCCTGATGAACTTCACCTTCAAAGTCGAGGAAGCCGGGGGTGTCTATCATATTGATCTTGCAATTTTCCCAGATAACAGGTGCCATTGCAGAGGATATTGAAAAGCCTCTCTTGGTTTCTTCGGGATCATAGTCACAAACTGTATTTTTGTCTGTGGGATTGCCGAGACGGTCTGTTGCCTTAGTCATGTAAAGCATTGCCTCAGCCATAGAGGTTTTGCCGCATCCGCCATGTCCTAAAAGACATACATTACGGATCTGTTTGGTTGTGTACTTTGCCATTTTATGTACTCCTTATGTTTAATTACATATTTATTATTAAATCATGCATAAAACTATTATATATCATAAATGAATAAATTGCAATAGGAATATTAACGATTTGTGTCCTTTATATGGTAAAAAAAAAGCAAGGAATTTTGTACTATTTGTACAAAACCCCTTGCCAAGAGTTGTTTTTTGATAAATATTTGTCTATTTCGTTCATAACCACGAATTTTTTCTTTGACCATTCTGGAGCAATAAGTGAATTCTTCTGTCCGTCCCCTGTAATTCTTCCAATACATATATCGGGTGGTAAAAGCTCTAACTGTTTACAGGTGATCTTTGTGTATTCTTCAAGCGTGAGAAGCTTAAAATCACCCTTTTTGTAGTTTTCGGCTATAGGAGTTCCTTCCTCTATATATAACATATGAATTTTCAGCATAAAGGGATGAAGCCTTGCAATTTCCCGCGCTGTTTCAAGCATCATTTCCTCAGTTTCTTCCGGCAGGGAATTGATGATATGAATACATATATTCAAGCCTTTAAGCTTTTCGTAGGTTTCAAGGAATTTTTCATAGCTGTGGCCTCGGTTTATAAGGGCTGCGGTTTTATCGTGTACCGTTTGTAAGCCTAATTCAAGAATAAGAAAGGTTCTTTCGTTCAGTTCCTTTAAATACTCAAGGCATTTATCATCTATTGCATCAACTCTTGTTGCAATATCAAGACCAATGGCTTCGGGAAGCAAAAGAGCTTTTTCATATATTTCCTTCAGCTTCTCTATAGGGGCATAAGTGTTTGTATAGTCCTGAAAATAGGGCAAACGAAGAGCTCCCTTCCATTTTGACGAAAGCTTTTCTGTTTGCATAAGATACTGCAATTCAAAATCAAGACCGCGCATATCCGAATTGCGTAGGGGCAGGGTGCAGTAGGTACAGCCGCCCTTGCCGCATCTGCCGTCTATATTAGGGCAGGTGAATCCTGCATCTATCGGTATTTTTACGCATTTTGAGCCAAAACGCCTGCGCATCATATAGTCAAAGGTGTAATACCGTTTGTTTGTGTCCGAATAAGGAAAGGGATTAGACATATTTTCTCCTATAAAACAAGGCTGTCATCGGACAGCCTTGTCATTAAGTTAAATTTTTGCCGCGCTGTCCGGATCAAGATAAAGTGTTGCATCGTCATGTAAACGCATAACGGTTGCAGGGCACTTTTCGCTGATCTCATCAGAAGTGCAGGTTGTATAAACCGCATCCGCCTTTGTGGGTGCGGGAACAGAGCAGATAAGCTTCTTTGCCTTCATAAACACGGGAATTGTGAGAGAAAGAGCGTGGGTGGGAACAAGATCAAGGGATGCAAAACATCCGTCGTTTACCTGCTGTTGGCGGCAGATAGGATCAAGCTCTACAATTTTAACAAGCTTTGAATCATTGAAATCTGCAACGGGGGGATCGTTGAATGCGATGTGTCCGTTTTCGCCGATTCCCATCATTATAATATCTACGGGGTGGGATTCAAGAAGCTCTGTATATCTCTTGCAGGTTGCTTCGGGATCGGATGCATCGGGAGCAAGATAGTTTACGCTCTTGAAGGGAACAAGATCAAAAATCGCTCTTGCAAGGAAATTGCCGAAGCCCTGGGGAGCATCCTTGGCAAGTCCGATATATTCGTCCATGTGGAATGCATTTATTTTATTCCATTCAATACCCTCGGCAGAAACAAGAGCCGCAAGGGTTTCGTTCTGGGATGGAGCTGCGGCGAAAATGATATTAAGCTCATCCTTTTCGGCCTGTAATTTCTTTATTTCGGCTACTGCATCTGCTGCTGCAACCTCGCCCATGGACTGTCTTGAATCCATGATCTTAACTGTAAGTTTATCTTTTTTAAATTCTCTTGTAATCATTTTTAGTCCTCGTATGTATGTCCCTGTACTGTATAGAATGCCATATTTGCCTGACGGGTATCAAGGCGTCCGAAAACCGCAAATATGGGAAGATCGCTGTTAAGCACCATTGCGTACTGACCAAAGGGGATCTGATAGCCTTCTTCACCAACAGGTCTGTCAAGGCGATTGCACTTAACACGCTTGCCGTCAACCTTTATGGTAATGTTTTCAACGGGATCGCGGTCTTCAAAAAGAAGAGTCATTTTAACTGTTGCAACATCATCGTTCAGGTTGAGTATCATAAGAGACTCATGAGCCTCAATTTCTGTTCCGTCCTTAGGGGGTAATTCACCGTCTGCGAATACCCAGTTCTTTTTACCCATTGCCATATCTGCCACCTCTTACCAACGGGGGGTACGCTCTTTTGCTTCAAGTAAAGCAACCTTGAGAGCTTCCTTAACCTTGGGATTCTGTTCGTCATCAATAAAATGCTGAATAGCATCAAATTCTTTTCTTGTAGCAAGCTGAGCAAGACCTCTTGCGGCAGCATGTCTTACAATATCGGTTTCGTCAAGCTTGAAGCAGTCAAGAAGAGTTTCAAGGCATTCCTTAACTCTTACTCTGCCCAAAGCATCGTATGCCTTTGCGCGGTTTACATGATTATTGTCGGTTGTAGCCATTTTGATAAGCTTGTTGGCATTTCTGTCCTCAACCCACTTTTCAATTTTTTCTTCTACGGTCTTTTTAAAGAAAAACATAAGTTTTTCCTCCTTATATGTAATTTTATTATATTCCAATATATATTATAGCTTTCATATATGACTATATTATGAACAGTACAAAAAAGTTGTATTTTTTTGTAATTATCTTATAAAATCGGTACGGACCTTCTTTTCCGCTACAGGCTGTTCCACACCTGCATTTTTTCCCGCATCAATAGATTTAAGAAGCCATGCCATATTCTGCGCAAGATTTCTCATGGTCTGCATGCCTTCCTCGTCTTTTTCGGCATCTCCGGGCTTGGAGGAGTGAACCATGTTCCAATAGGTAGAGGGAACTATCGGCATATTATTAATGGTAAAGTATTTGCTTATCTGGTCAAGAGCCGCACTTGAGCCGCCTCGTCTTACAGCCACAACAGCCGCTGCAGGCTTAAAGGCAAAGTTTCTGCCGCCAGAATAAAATGCTCTGTCAAGAGCTGCGGTAAGATTACCGCTTGCCGCCGCATAATGTACGGGAGAGCCAAAGATGAACCCGTCAGCTTCGGCAGCCTTTTGCGCAAGGGTATTTACAATATCCTTATCAAAAGCGCATTTGCCCAACTTACCGCATGCCTTGCATCCGCGGCATCCGCCGTCAACAGATGCACCAAGCCATAATATCTCGGTTTCTACATCTCTTTTGTTAAGCTCCGCGCAAAGATACTCAAGTACTGTATAAGTACTTCCTTTTTCCTTCCCGCTTGAATTTACAAGTAAAACTTTCATTATTAAAATCACCTCAACTTATATTATAGTATATTATAATACCGTAAAAAAGAAAATACAATATAAATCTGAAAAAACTCTTGCATTTCTGAAATGTTTGTGATATAATACCAAAGTAAATAAGCCGGAATGATGGAATTGGCAGACGTGCTGGACTCAAAATCCAGTGGTAGCGATACCGTGCGGGTTCGACCCCCGCTTCCGGCACCAGCAAAAAAGTCTCTTTTGTCTACCAGACAAAAGAGACTTTTTTGTGTGATGCGTTCCTTGCGGAACGAGATGCGCACGACCTGCGTGATGCAGACTTCGTCTGTGATGCACGCCGTCACGCGCGTGGGTGGAACGCATTGCATCACTTATCACTAATTCAAATGCTCTGAATTGACATTTCACCAAAACGGTGATAAAATAAAACAAAAAACGAGGAAACAATGAAATATCTTTTTTTTGACTATGACGGAACCTTAACACACAACGGTGTAATTTCAGAAAAAAACAAAGAATACCTTGCAAGGGCGCAAAAAGCAGGACATAAAATATTTTTAAATACGGGCCGTTCAAAGGGCAATATGCCCGAAAATGCACTTTCGGATATCAATTGGGACGGAATGATATGCGGCGGCGGATATATGGAATATGAGGGCAGGGTGCTTTTTGAAACAGACCTTGACGAAAAAATTTTAACCAAAGCCTTGAAATATGCCGAGGATAAGGGTGTATCTGTTTTATTTGAGGGTGTTGAAAGGGTATATGTCAACAGAAATGAAGAAGGGTGCGAAAACATATATGATCACCTTCCTTTTTCCCCGGAGCTTCGAATAACAAATATAACCGTTGGTGCAAAGCTGCCAAAAGAGGATAAAGACTTGTTTTCGGATGCTTCTGTGTGTGTTTTGCCTACATATTTTGAGATAATGAAAAAGGGTGTCTCAAAAAGCAGCGGACTTAAATATATAGAAGAAAATCTTGGAATCGATCATGGGGATATCATTGTTTTCGGTGACAGTGAAAATGATATTGAAATGCTTAAATATGCCAAAACTTCGGTTATAATGAACCATGCTCCAAAAACTCTTGACGCCTATGCAACTCTTCGCACAGAGTCAAGCGAAAACGGGGTGGCAGAGGGACTGATAAAATTATTGGATATATAGCGGAAAGTTGCCGCACCCAATTCCGCCCCAACCTTTAGTGAATAATCGATTCTTTAATCTCACGAGGTGGAGAAATTTCTTATAAAGTAAAAATACCTCCGGGCGGAATTTTGGCACCCGGAGGCATTTTATTTTTGGTTTTCACTGTGAAATGGGTTGTTTTCTGTTCGTTTTATTACGCTTTTTGTTCATGCAAAGCCTGGTTTTACAGTTACTGCAGCTAAGGGTAGTGTTAGAGTATTCGGAAAATCTTTCGGGGTGCTTTCTGTATGTTATCTCCCAGATAAGAACCTCCAGCACAGCCAATGCCACAAGTGAGCATGTATAAAAATGAGGTACAAATATCAAAGGAGTTACAAGCATAAGTCTGTCCCAATTATAGATACGGCAAGTGGTACAGCATTTATTTTTCAGTATCCATTCCTTGAAGGGGCAGAAAAACAGTATACATATCATATCGCAAACAGAGTATGCAAGGGTAAGAAGAATGAGAAATCCTGTGTCAAAAACCTTTATAAAATAAAGAATTGCAAAAACCGAATTGGGAATGATCCAGACAACAGCGGCAATAAATGTTTTAACAGCCAAAGTTTTTTCCGGTTCGGTTTTCCCTTTTGAATACATGGATTTAAAATGCTTTTGGCAGCCTACATCCTCGCTTTTGTGAGGAAAAAAGCGAATGAGGATATGAAGCAAACATAAAAACCATAAAAGAAAGGGTACCGGCGGTATTTTTTCCAAACCACAAAACAGCGTTTTATTTTGCTGTATTTTGCTTATGATATATAAAACCGATGCACCTGTAAACAACAGAATACGAAAGAAGAATTTAATATAATTAAGTACCAGGACATTTGAAAGAAATTTCTTTTTTTTCATGATATCTCCAAAGGTTATTATTAAAACAATTATAACCGTAAGAATGTTTTTTGTCAATAAAATATCTTTCGCTAATTATTGACATAGCCGTAAATATAGGTTATAATTAAAAAATATTGATCAGGACAAAAGGAATAAGTTTATGGCTAATAAAAGAAAAATTAAATTATCCTTGATCTCGTCTATGCATTATGTAAAGTTTGTATTCCGCACCCTTTTATTTGCGGCTGCTCTGGTGCTTTATATAATTGATAAAGTAAGAGGAACGGATACACTTTTCGGTGCAGTAACCGAAAGACCTATAGTGCTTTTTGCGGTATTTATAATTTTTACCGTAGAGATGATACTTCGTTTCTTTCCCTTTAAAACGGAAAGTATGGGTTGTCAGAAGCAGTTCAAAAAGAATTATCTGCCTACAGGAGAAACAGAACCGGAAAGAATGCCGGGGATAAGAACATTTATAGTGGCGGCAGCCTGGATAACATTGAATGTGTTTATCGGATTACCCTATATTTTCGGTTGGTATGATGCAGGGATCCTTATTCTTGTAAGCCTTTTATTTGCGGTGTGCGATCTTATATGCATCCTGTTTTTCTGTCCCTTCCATACCTGGATAATGAAAAATAAATGCTGTACCACCTGCCGTATATATAATTGGGATTATGCAATGATGTTTACCCCTCTTGTGTTTATACCCAATTTCTTTACATGGGGACTGGTGCTTATGTCTCTTGTTCTTCTTACAAGATGGGAAATAACCTATAAGCTTCACCCCAAAAGATTTACAGAAAACACAAATCAGAGCCTCGCCTGCAAAAACTGCAAGGAAAAGCTATGCCACCATAAGGTACAGCTTAGAGGCTATCTGCTTAAATGGAAAAGAGAAGAAAGAAAAAGAAAAAAGCAAGTTGAGCAATAAATTTTTGCCGGCTTGCTTTTAATTTTAATGTATTGGAAATTGCTACACCTCGTGAAATTGAAAAGTCGGTTGATCACTAAAGGTCGGGGCGGAATTGGGAGCGACAACTTGGCATGAATTTTAAATAATAGGAATTTGCTACACCTCGTGAAATTGAAAAGTCGGTTGATCACTAAAGGTCGGGGCGGAATTGGGAGCGGCAACTTGGCATGAATTTTAAATAATAGGAAATTGCTA
>JAFYPJ010000066.1 GCA_017547545.1 Clostridia bacterium
ATACCACAGCAACAGTAACGGTTCCCTCGTCACTGTATTTAACGGTATATTCATTAAGAGAGTTAAGCACACCTTTAGCGGTAAAGGCTTTGGCGTCAGGTGCTCTCTTAACCTCTCCCGCGGTGGAATACTCACCGTAAGCAGTACGGATCACTTTAACATCCTCAAGATTTGAAACTGTGAGCTGCAAACCGTTTTCTGTGAATTCAGGCTCGGTTACAGTCATAATAACAGTTATAAACTTATAATCTCTTGTAGAATCATTGTATCTTACACATACCGTATAAATACCCGCTTCGGGAAGAATATAGCTGTAATCATGCTTTGAACCGATCTTATTTTTTGTAATCTGAACCAAAGCATTACTGCGAAGCTCGGTATAATTATCATACTCTCCCTTGGCAATGAAATAGTCCTTGACACCGTAAAGATTCTTTACGGTAAGAGTAAGTCCTTTTGTTACTGTTTCCTGCTCCATGTCGGCAAGGTCAAGAGTATAAATAAATTCTTCACCGTTATGATACTTGATCCAAAAGGAATATACACCGCCCTCGGTCATGGGAATGGCGGCAATATTGTTTTCGGATAATTTGGATATCGCAGTGGCATTAAGAGTAACACAGCCCTGTGCCGCTTTGATTTCACCAGCTATGGAATATTCACCCAACGCATAGCGGATATACTTGATATTGTCCGTTTTTGTTATCAAAATATTATATCCGTCAATACTTAGTTCGGGATCTAAAAGAGTTGGTATGACCTCTGTCTCGGAGTAACTGCAATCAACACAGATTCGTTCCATTTTACCCTCTGTGGAGGATGTAGCAGGAATTATTACTTTCCATTCTCCCATTGTATGAGGAAGTTTACTGTAATTTAATATACGGGTATTCGAGTTACCGCAACCGTATTCACAATAAGCTGTTTCTGTTCCGTTATTTGTGCAGGTTGCATCGTTATTATAGGTATAACGGGCATACTTGTGATCAACCTTAGAATCAGGTACAGTATAAACACACACAGACTTACAACGGGTACAAACCCCATATTTTGTTCCGTCCTTTGTACATGTGGCATCGTTATTATAGGTGTATTCAGAACACGAATGGCCTTTAGCCGTACCCTTTGACACAACTGTATCGGTTGTTCCGCAGCCGTAATAACAGTATCCCGTCTTGGTACCGTCCTTTGTACATGTAGCATCGTTATTATACACATAGCTTATAAAATAATGAACTTTCAAACCTTCTATAACTACCGTATCATATACACCGCATCCGTAATCGCAGTAGGCAGTTGCGGTACAGTTGGTAGTACAGTTGCCGTCATTGTTGCTGACATAGTTTGTGAAGGAATGAATATCACAAATATAGGCATAAGGAATCGAATGTTCTATAGCATAAGTTTCTGCATAAGAGCCCTTATAACAATAAATAGTAAGCTTAGGGGTATTATTAAATGCATTGTCTGCAATACTTGTAACACTTGCGGGGATGGTTACCCGTGTTAATGATGTACAGTTGGTAAATACATTACTGTGAATTGCAGTTACACTATCGGGAATAGATAGCGTTTTCAAAGCGGAACAGTTATAAAACAAAGCACCGTAAAGTGTTTCAATACCATCGGGGATATTAACTGAATTAAGGAATTTGCAGTTATAGAAAGCACCGTAACCTATACCTCTGACACTTGGGGGTATATAAAGATCTCTTATCGAGCTCTCACCGGAGAAGGCATAATCTGCAATACATTTTGTATTACGGCTTAGTTTTCCAAACTCAGAGTAAGAATGCTTCCACTCATATATACCGATAAAATAGTTTTCAATATATATAGAGACCGTTTCCGAATCCAACATATTATCTAGAAAGGGTGTTCCTTCAAAAACATAAGAACCGAATCTGACAATATTATCCGAAACATCTACATTTTTTAAAGAACTGCAGTCTTCAAATGCAGCTGAATAAAGTTCGGTAACCGAATCGGGTATATCGATACTTTCAAGCGAAGAACATCCGGCAAATGCACAACTGCCAATTATCTTTACACCGTAGCCAATTTCAACATTTTTCAAATTACGACAGATAAAGAATGCATCACCGCTAATATATTCCACACTGCCGGGAATCGAAATGCTCTCAATAGCGGAACCGGCCAAAGCTCCATAGCCTAATTCTATTAAAGAATCGGGTAAATTAACATTTATTAAATTTTCGCAATATGAAAAAGCATCATAGTCGATTATTTTCAAATTCTCGCAAAAATTTATACTTTTCAACGATGATTTATAAAAAGCATAGCCGTTTATCTTTGTAACACTTTCGGATAGATTTACCGTTTCAAGATATTTATTAAGTATAAATGAAGCATATCCGAGTTCTTTAATGTTATCGGGAATGGTATATTCTGTTTGAGTTTTTCCGCCGGGGTATGTAACTAATGTAGAAGTGAGCTTATTTATAAGCACTCCGTCAACGCTTGAATATACTTGATTGTTCGGATCAACATTGATTTCTGTTAATGAAAAGCACTCACAAAAAGCTGTTTGGCCTATTTCGGTAACAGTGGCAGGTATATCAATAGATATAATTCCGGAATAATAGAATGCACTATCTTCTATAACCGTAAGCGAATCGTTTAAAAAAACATCATGCAGATTAGGACACCAAGCAAAAGCATATTTACCTACTGATAATACAGAGCTTGAAAATGTAACACTTGAAAGATTTTCACACTCATAAAAGGCATTACTGCCAATTGAGGTTACACTATCCCCCATAGTTACCGATGTTAAACCGTTACATCCGCTAAAGGCATTACTGCCAATTGAGGTTACACTATCCCCCATAGTTACCGATGTTAAACCGTTACATCCGCTAAAGGCATAATCGCCAACAGATTTCACATTATCTCCTATTATTACAGATGTTATAGAACTACATCCTGCAAATGCATACTTCCTTATAACCTCAATATCACCGGGAATAACAAGCTCAGTTATTTTTTTACCGTTAAGTAAAATATCAACATCTCCCGATAAGGGATTGGAACCAACACTTTCTAAAGAACACCATGCAGAAAGATCGGATAAATTCACCTCTTTCAATAATGTACATTCAGTGAATGTATATTCTCCTATGCTTTTAACAGTACTGCTGATAGATATAGCTTTAAGATTGTAACAATTACGAAATACACTATCTCCTATATGGGTTACACCATCCTCAACAATCACTTCTTTTATCAAGGAACGGCGCGAATACCATGGAATGGTAATATATTGGGTATATTTAGAATAATAATAATCCTTCATCCTACCTTTTCCCGATATGGTAAGAGTACCCTTGTCATCAAGCCTGTAATAAACATTTTTACCGCATTCACCCATTATAATTATATCAAGATATTCCGCGGTTATCCCATTATTTTCGGCATAAGATGCAGCATAGGAGCCGTAATTACATTTCAGGGTAAAATATTCGTTTATATAAAAAGCATCCTCATCTATCTCGGTTACGCTGTTGGGAATAATTATGCTCTCTATCATCTTACATTCGGACAAAATTCCGCCTGCAATATTCTGAGCACCCTCCCCGATCTCAACATATTTCACAAAGGAGGCATATGTATACCAATAATCATAAGCCGAAGGCGCAACCATTCTTCCCTCTCCGCTTATAACAAGAGTGCCGTTGCTCTTACTGAAGCTCCAGTTCAACTCTCCAAAATATCCCGATGCGGATATTTCTTGCTCCTCGGCGGATATGCAAAGAGTCAGCAGGCTCATCATTAAGAGTATAACTGCTACAATTACAGCTGATTTTATAAATCCTCTTTTCATAATTACCTCCATAGATATGTTATTATCTACATTATAACATATAAAGCATTATTTGTAAACGGTCTATATTTCGTGTTAAGCGGCAAGTTGCCGCCCACAATTTTGCCTTGAATTTTTGTGATTAACCTATTTTTAAATCTCACTAAGTGAATAATTTCCTATACAGTAAAACAACCCCGAATTAAAATTTGTGATTATTGATATTTACTTTATCTGATCGTAAGACATAAAGATCTTTGCCGCCTGAGCACGGGTTACGGTCATTTGAGGTGAAAGTGTAAGTATATTGGCATTTGTAGAGCTAAGCAACTTTGCACCCACAGCCCATTCACAGGCATCCTTTGACCAACTGCTGATACTTTCAACATCACTGTAATCCGAAAGATCTGCCTTTTCGGTAGTATCAATTCCGTTTTTATCTGCATATCTGTAGAAAAGTGTTGCAAGGGATTCTCTGTTAATATCCATACCAACACCGAATTTACCGTTACCGATACCATTTACATAGCCCATTTCATTAGACCAGATAACAGAGGGACCGTACCAGGACGAAGCGTCCACATCGCTGAAAACGGTTTCGGTATAAAGTGAGAGGTTGGCACCTGCAACTCTTGCAAGAATAACAACAAACTGTTCACGGGTTAGCTTACCGTCGGGATTGAACATATTATTGCCAACACCGGTAATATAACCCTTGCCTGCACAGTAGTTTACACCCTCGGCATACCATGCATCATCCGGAACATCTGAGAATTTTATGCTTGGAACAAGCTTAGGAATTATTTCATTTTCAAGTTCCTGGTTACATACGTTACAGTATTTAACCTTTTCGCCCTCTGATTGCAGGGTTGCTTCTTTTGTTACAACCCAATCACCCGGTGTATGTCCTTTGGCAGGTACAGAATCGGTATAAGAATCGCCACATTCACAGGTATAACAGATAGTTCCGTCTTTTGTACAGCTTGATTCTTCAACTACCTCCTCATTGTATACATGCTTGGCATCGGCCGAGCTGCCTTTGTCCTCTATGGTATTACTGTTACCGCAACCGAATTCACAGTACGCGGTTTTTGTACCGTCTGCCTTGCAGGTTGCATCATTGTTGGATATATAGTTTTCATATTTATGGTCTGCCGTGGGGATAACAGCGTTATAGCTATAGGCACATACAGTACAAACATATGTACCCTCACCCTCGGTGGAACAGGTAGGCTCTAAAGTTACATTAAGCTTATAATCATGCTCCTTTACGGGAACAGAATCAAGATAGAACTCTCCGCATTCACAAATATAACGAGTCAAGCCTGTTTCGGTGCAGCTGGCTTCTTTTTCAACGATCTGCTCGCTGTATACATGCTTTACATAATCAGAGCTGCCTTCGTCGGTTACGGTATCTGTTGCTCCGCAACCAAACTTACAATATGCTGTTTTGGTTCCGTCTGTACCGCAGGTTGCATCATTGTTTGATACATATTTTTCATACTTATGGTCAACTGTGGAAAGAGTATCATTATAACTGTAAGAGCATAAAGTACAAATATATGCACCTTCTCCCTCGGCGAAGCAGGTAGGCTCGGTAATTATTTCAAGCTTATAATCATGACGCCTGGAATCAGGTTCTGTGATTGTATTAGTTTTTCCGCAACCGTTATCACAATATGCTGTCATTGTACCGTCTTCTGTACAGTTTCCGTCATTATTGCTTGTATATTGGGTGAACACACATTCGCGACAGAAATACTCAACGGGAATAGAATTTGCCTTTGCATATATGTCTGCAGGAGAATCTGCGCAGGTGATTATTGTAAGCAAAGGACAGTTTTTAAAGGTATTGTCACCAACAGCACTGTCATGCACGGTAACAAAGGCCAAATTCGAACAATCTGCAAACGCATAATCGCCTACACTGTATGCACCCGAAGGAATATTTACAGAACTTATGAGGCCGCATCTGTTAAAAGCAGATTCACCGATATTTTTAATATTTGCACCTAAGGTAAGTGCTTCAATTGAACCGCAGCTTTCAAAAGCAGAAACACCTATTTGAGTTACAGCATCAGGTAATGAAGCATTTTTTAATTTACCGCAGAAATAAAACGCATAGTCATCAATTTCGGTTAATGCGGCAGGAAAATTGATGTTAACCAATTCATAGCATTTTGAAAATGCCGATTTACCGATAGCGGTTATATTATTACCCAATGTTACGCTTTCAAGAGATGTGCAGCTTGCAAAAGTTTTGTCTGATATTATACCAATAGATTCGGGAACAACTACTTCTTTAAAACTGCTGCATTTTTCAAATGCAGAAACACCTATATATGTTAATGAATCGGGAAGCTCCAATTCACCTACGGCAACACAGTTATAGAAGGCTGAATTGCCTATCCTTTGAACATTTTTACCCAAATATAGCATTTTAATTGCTCTGCACTGTTCAAAAGCATAGTTGCCTATACCGACAAGGGTATCGGGAAGAGTGATAGATTCAATATTATAACAGCATGCAAATGCATAATCTCCAACGGTTACAACATTGTTACCTATTTCAACCTCGCAAAGAGAGGTACACCACTCAAAGGCGGATTCACCTATTGTAATTACGCTGTTTGGGATTGTTACTTTTTTAATGCCGTAACTGTGGGAAAAAGCATAGTCCGCAATACAAACAGTTCCTGCCTTGATTTCATAAGAGCTACCTTGGATTTTTGCACCGGAAATCAGGTGGTTGTTTATGTAAAGAACACCGTTATCCCAATTAGCCTCGTTATTATACAAAGCTGTTTGGTAAAAAGAGTTGTCCCCTATGTCGGTTACCGTATCGGGTATAGAAATGCTGTTAAGGTTTCCGCAAGCATCAAAGGCATTATCCCCTATTCTTTTTACACCGTTGGGCAAAACAACTCCATCTATAAAATAGCAGCAAGAAAATGCATAATCGCCAATGCTTGTTACACCCGGTTCGATTACCAAAGATTTGATATTAAAACCGTTACTTTGAAAGGGGCTGTCCGATAGATCATAATCATACATATCCCCTGTTCCGGAAACGGTAAGTACACCTACGGAATCAAGTGTCCATACAAGGTCATCTCCGCAGATTCCGGACACTTCTGCTGCAAAAACAGAAATTCCGCTTAACGGCAGTGCTGATAAAACTATAACTAAAGTGAGAATCAATGATAAAAGTTTTTTATTATTCCTCATATTATCCTCCTGAAAATCATCGTATAACAAGTATAGCATTAAACCGACAAAAAATCAATCAATATAGAAAAACTTTTCAATATCGCTCTTCTTTGCCTGAACCTTACCCTGATACATATCCCGTCCGCCTCCGCGGGCATTGAATTCACGGCGGAATTCGGGGAATTTTTGCGCACTTCCCTCTCCACCTATAACAAAATTGTATCCTTCATCGTCATTTCCACAGAAAACACAAGACATAGCATCGGTATATTTTTTAGTTGAAACATCACACAGCTTTACAAGATCGTCAAAGGTAAAATCCTTTACAAAATAAAGATATCCGCCTTTTCCTTCTTTGGCTTCTTCAACCTTTTCATTGATAACACTTGCCTTGAAATTACGGTGTTCCTCCTTTAATGATGCAATCTCGCTAAGAAGTCTGTCATAAACAAGGTTCAATTCATACCTTTTGGAGGAAGCAGCATTGGTAACATAGGTTACCTGCTCGCTTAAAATACCGTAATCTCCGCGGGCACGCCCGCCGCAAAGAACATGAAGTCTGGTACCGCCCTTATTACTGTAAAAACGGGTAATTTTGATAAGACCTACCTCAGAGGTAGTAGCAACATGGGGCGCACAGCATGCACAAAGGTCTACTCCCTCGATATTTACAATACGAACACCTTCTGTAAGGTCTAATTTGCTTCTGTAGTCAAGCTCAACAAGTTCATTTCCTTCGGGATAGATCACGCTTATGGGATGATTATCGTCAATTATCTTATTTGCGGTAATTTCGATGATATATATATCTTCTTCGGTAAGCTTGCCGTCTACATCAAAGGTAACTTCATCGTCATTCATATGGAAGCCTACATTGTTATATCCATACATATCATGAATAATACCCGACAGTATATGCTCACCGGTATGATTCTGCATTCTGTCATATCTGGTTTCCCAATCAATAAAACATTCAACCTCTATCCCTTCCTCCACGGGAGCCATTGCCTTATGAACAATTTTACCATCAACAAGCTGTGTATCAGCAACACAAACAGATTCTATAAAACCGTTATCACCCTGCTGACCGCCACCTTCGGGAAAAAATGCTGTTCTATCAAGAATTATATCAAAATATTCTCCGTTTTCCTTGCAGGAAAGCACAGTTGCGGTGAAATTCATTATATAACTGTCATTTTCGTATATTCTTTCGCTCATCTTAACACCTCTTTAATTCGATGTAACAATTTTATCACAAAATCTGTTTATAGTCAAGCGGGAAGGATTTCATACTGCACCCATCCGATCCGGTTTGAAGTTTGTAATAATTTTTCTTTAGTTCCCGAAGTGAAGTGTACAATAAATTTTAGTTTAGCGAACAGTTTAATGTGACAATATGTCTTAAAATGAGCGATGAGTTACAACCATAAGCCTTCTCTGGCAAGAGAAGGTGGCATTGGCAGAAAATTAAACTATATTTAAAGATAAATACTTCACCCTGCCAATGACGGATGATTAGAACACCACTTTGGGGACAAAAGAAACGCTTTCATCAAACTCCAAGCCCGATTATTGGCTGCAGGACGGCGCATGCAAACTAATAATTTGAAGATTGATCTGTATATATTATTCGGATATCAAAAGCCCATCGGTTTCCCGATGGGCTTTATTATGGATTCAGTTTTTGAAAAACTTTTAAGCTTATGCTACAGGAGCTTCAACCCACTGAGCTTCGAGAGTGATAGACCAAGTGATTGCATAGTAACCACCGTTCCAGTCACCTTCGGTGAGCCAGTAGTTGTATTCATTCCAGAGCCAGCCATCAAATACATATTCGCCGCCTTCGTAGGTAGGAATAGGATAATCAAAGCCTGCTGCTTCTCTGTAGTTTTCCTGATAGTTGATACCGATTTCGGTAGGAACGCCTTCGGGCATTACACCGCCAGCGGTGTCAAATGTGATTGTGTAGTCCTTAACTACGGGAGCGGGCTCTTCGATTACTACGGTGTAGTATACGAAGTTGCCATCCTTGAACTGAGTTACGAATGTGTAAGTACCGGGCTCAAGATCAACTGAGAAGGTGTTGTCAACGATCTTCTTGGAATAGTAAGTGATGTTGGTAACGCCGGGAGCTCTCTTGATCTCTGCACTTGTAGCGTATTCGCCCTTAACGTAACGGAGAACGAGGAGGTTTTCAAGGTTAGATACTGTAACGTTTGTGCCGTTTACAACGAGATCGGAATCAGATTCAGCTGCACAGTCAACAACGAATACGCGAGTTTCCATTGTACCGTCGGTAAATCTAACCATTACAGTGTATGTGCCGTCTTCAGCTACGGTGTAATCGAATGCACCGTCAACAACTCTCTTATTAGCGGGAGTGATGCTGAATACCTTGTTGGGCTTCATCTGAGCGTAGGTTTCCCATGCGCCTGCAGAGATGAATACGTCCTTAACGCTGTTGTCAAGACCTGTTACGGAGATAACATTAGCGTTAGCGGTTACGTTAAGCTCAACAACTACGATTTCTTCGGACTCAACGAGACCGCAAACTGTACATTCTCTTGTCTGAACGCCTGCTTCTTCGTCAACTACCCATTCAGTCCACTCGTGACCGGGGCATTCCATCCACTGAGCTTCGAGAGTGATAGACCAAGTGATTGCATACCAACCGCCGTTCCAGTCACCTTCGGTGAGCCAGTAGTTGTATTCATGCCAGAGCCAGCCATCGAATACATAACCGCCATCATCGTAGGTGGGGATAGGATACTCAATACCGGTTGCTTCACGATAGTTGTCGTTGTAGTTGATACCGTACTCAAGTGCAACGCCTTCGGGCATTGTACCGCCTGCGGGATCAAATGTGATGGTGTAATCGTAGTACTTAACGATTGTGTAGTTTGTGGAGCCATTCTCCTGAACGGTGAGGTGATCACCGAAGGAAATGCCTTCAACAAGTGCGGGGTTCTTGTAGTATCTACCGCCCTTAGCGTAGATAGTAGCGGTAGCTGTACCGTCGTTAGAGAATACGTTGTAGCCTTCCTCGGAAGAGCAACGAACTGTGATTGCATCCATGATGCTGAGGTTAGCACCGTTCTTGAGAACGATAGCAACACCGTCGGAGGAACGAACTGTACCACCGTCGGTACCGAGAAGTTCTACGGTAGCGCCGTCGATAACGAGAACGTCACCGGACTTATTTCTGAGTGTATTGCCGTTAAGGTCAAGAGTAATATTCTTCTGGCTGCCGATTGTGTAAACATCGTTACCCTCAACCTTGGTGAGAAGAACAACCTTGTCGCCTGCTTCAGCTGCTTCAAGAGCCTCTGCGAGAGTATCAAAGCCAACACCGTTTACGGTTGCCTGCTGTGCAAGACCGCAGTTTTGGCAAACATAGTCAACAAAGTCATGACCTGTTGCGGGAGTTACAACCTTATTGTACTCGGTGTTACAAGCGAGACAGATGTCGGATGCAACGCCGTCAGTTGTACAAGTAGCTGCTGTTTCGAAATGCTCGGTGTAGCACTCGTGAGTATAACCGTTGAAGAGTGCTGCATCCTGACCGCAAACGTCAGTGATCTTGAAGGATGCGGAGTGGTTGGTGCCGTATGCAAATGTTGCAACACCAAAGTAGTAGTCCTGAGTTGTGAGCTGGTGGTTTGCACCAACACCGGGACAGTAGAGCTCGCCGTTGATATCAACGTAAGCTACCATATCGCGTGCGGAATCGGTAGGATCGAACTCATAAAGGAGACCAACAGTGATAGCCTCGTCAGCAGAAACTGCGATGGTATCCATCTTTGTGGTCCAGTAGTTACCGTTGGAAACTACGGTTGTGTACAACCAATCGTACATACCGTCGTTGGGAGTACCGTAGTCATATTCAGAATAAATGAAGGATGTATCTGCAAGAACTGCACAGAAGGTGTATTCACCTGCGAGGTAGTTGTTGTAGATGTGACCGTATCTGGAAGCCTGAAGCTTGTTGGAAAGACCAACTACTGCAGGATTGTATACGGAGTATTCAGCTGCATCATCATAGTTTTCGGGCATATTTGTCCAGATGAAGCTGATGGTGGTGGGATAATCATAAGCGAGCATACCGTCGCCGTTACCGATTTCGATAGTAGCATAGAAGCCTTCGAGGTCGGTTGCGAACTTGGAGGTAGCCTTAAGAACTGTGTTGTAGTTGTATTCGCCGCCGTAAACGAGGGACATATCCTGAACGCTTACTACACCGTCAACAACCTCTGCAACGTACTCATCGTTGTAATCAGCGTAAGCTGCGTCGATGTTAGCAACCTTGTTGTCACAAGCGGTGGTCCAGTAGTAGCTGAGATCATAAGCGAGATCAGCTTCAACCTCTGCACATCTTGCACAGGTTCTCTGGCCGTTTACATCGTATGTAGGAAGAACGTCCCAAGCCCAGTCATGACCGAGAGCTGCAACGATCTTTTCTTCGTATGCGCCGCATACGGAGCAATCTCTCTGCTCCATACCGTCGTTTACACAGTCTTCATCAGCTGTGGTGTACCAATCGCCCCATGCATGGCCGTTAGCTGCGATAACTGCAGTGTTAACGTCGCCGCATACAGAACATACTCTGGACTTAGAGCCTGCTTCTGTACAGTTGGGCTCAACATCAACGGTCCAATCACTGTAGGAATGGCCGAGAGCTGCGATTGTGTTTGTCTCTACCTTACCGCAAGCGGTACAGGTTCTTTCCTCAATACCGGAGGTAGTGCAGGAAGGAGCGAGAGTTTCTGCCCAATCAGTCCATACTTCATGAGCACAGCTTACTGTACCGTGACCGGTCCAGTCAGCGATATTCTTGTTTTCAGAATCAGCGGTATCGTAAAGACCTGTAGCTGCGTCGATAGTGAATGTACCGATACGAGCGAGGTTGATGTTTACGGAACCGTCGGGATCTGCTGCAGCTGCATTACCTTCACCCTTGGAACCAACGCAGAAGTAGTAATCCTTGTTAGCGGAAAGAGTGGTGGTGTCGAGCTGATCAAATGTGTAGGTCTGGTTGAAGTATGCACCGTTTGCGGAGTAGTTGTCCTCTACGTGGTAGGTAACAACGCCGTCAACAAAGCTGAAATATGTGTTGTGTGCATGACCTGCTACGAGACCGAAGTCCTTACCCTGGTTGTCTGTGTCGAAGGACTGGCTGCTAACGATCTTACCGCCATCAAGAACGTAAGCTGTAATTACGTTGAATACGGAACCGTTGGACATGATATCGTTATCGGTATTGTACATAGAGATAACGAGACCGTCAGTCATCATACCGTTCTCAACTGCAAAGCCTTCTGCCTTGGTGTAAACGTCGGTAGAAAGTGTGCCGAGAAGCTGGTTCTCAGAGAATGCATAAGAGAGAGACTCTGCATATACAGTAGAACCGGAGAAGGGAGCCTGAGACATCATACCGTTACGAACGAAGAGACCGTCGATAGCGGTTGTGTTTGTTGCCTGGAGAACGTTCATAACGTTCTGGTTAACCCAACCGTAAGCCTGATAAGAGTTAAATGCATACTGGATCTGGTTGGAAAGAACGATCTGGCCTTCTGCGTCAACAGTAACATTTGCAAGGTCGTCAAATGCTGCGAGACCTTCGCCCATATGCTTGGACCAGTCGTTATAAGAGTATGCCTTCCAATTGCCGCCTGCAAAGGTAACACCTGCAGAATACTGACCCTGAAGTGTTTCAGCGGTAGCTGCGGAAAGCCCGGTTGTCATCATAGGAACAACCATCATAACTACCAAAACGATAGCTAAGATACGCTTAAAGTTTTTCATGTGTTTGCCTCCATAATAAATTATTTTTGTTAATCTTCGCCCTGTATTTTGTACAGCACTATACAAGGTTACAATTACTACTTAGATTTTATCACAAAATTTAGAAAAAAGCAAGACAATATCTTACAAAAAAATGATTTTTCTTTTGTTAATAATGTTGAAAATGCCGATAATTTGTAATCAAACTTTTAACAAACATATCGTAATTTATTACATTATTCAAAATGCAATTTTTAATACAAAAGCTCATCGGTTTCCCGATGAGCTTTATTATGGAATGTTTTTTATTTAAGCATATCAATAATCTTCTGATTTCCGTACACACTTGCCCAGTCTGCTTCAAAATCGTCTACCGCATAAAGGGTAAGAGGATGATAAACAAGCTGTTCAAAGAGTTCGGGGTTAATGGTAATGGCATGAGTACCTACCATTGCGATCTTATGAACCTGCTCAGCGGTTTTAAAGCTTGCCGCAAGAACCTTTGAATCAATGTTATGAACTTTAAAGAGATTCACTATTTCACTTACAACATGAACACCGTCCGAAACGATATTATCAAGACGGTTAACATAAGGTGCCACAAAATCTGCACCTGCTTTAGCACCAATAAGTGCCTGCTGCTGTGTAAAGATAGCTGTCATGGTGATACCGATTCCCTGCTCCTTCAATGCCATTGTAGCTTTAAGACCTTCAGGGGATACGGGAATCTTTAAATAAAAGTTTTCGCCCAAAAGCTCGCGGAGACGAAGTCCTTCTTCAACTATATCTTTACAGTCAACAGAGGTTGTTTGAACATGAAACATCTTATCATTACCGATAATGGAACGGATCTCCTTGATAAGCTTGATAAAATCTGTTTTTTCTTTTGAAATGATGGTGGGATTTGTGGTTACACCGTCGATGGGATAAAATTCAGCACACTTCTTAATAAGCTCAATATGAGCGCTGTCTATGATATACAGCATACTTTTTACCTTCTTTTCCTTATGATTTTAGTCAATTATATCATCTTTTATAAAATAATTCAATTTGTGAATTATACAAAGATGTAAACATTTAACCGCGATTGTTTGTGAAAATTTTAACACCGGAATGCTCAACCATTATTCTCCCCGTAATTATTTACGGTAACATTTTCGGCATTTTGTGTTTCAACATTACAGGTCTCTGCATTATTGGTTATATTATTTACGGTTTGTGCTTTCTTCTTTTTTATAAACATCACCGCAAAAACAATACTTGCAACAATAATAAGTACACCCACAAGGGCTACAAGAATTGCAGGTATTATCACCAACAAAAACATTGTTGACATAACTTCCATTGTAACACTCCTTTATTCTGTTTCCTTATCCTTTTCAAAAACGCCCTTCAAAGATGCAGCCATACCCGCAAGACCTTGTATTTCGCTTGGGATGATTATCTTGGTGGATTTACCGTTGGCAACTTCTTTTAATGCATCAAAGCTCTTTAATGTAAGAACCTCTTTTGTGGGGTTTGCTTCATTTAACTTGCCTATACCCTGTGCTGTTGCTTCCTGAACCTTGAGTATAGCCTCTGCTTTACCCTCCGCCTCACGGATAGTAGCTTCCTTGATAGCTTCTGCACGCAGGATAGCTGCTTCCTTTTCTGCCTGAGCAGAAAGAATAGCTGCTTCCTTTTTACCCTCTGCCACAAGAATTGCAGATTTCTTTTCACCCTCTGCACGAAGGATCTGTTCACGGCGCTCACGCTCTGCCTTCATTTGCTTTTCCATTGCATCCTGAATTTCGGGCGGAGGAAGAATATTCTTCAATTCAACACGGTTTACCTTGATACCCCAAGGATCGGTTGCTTCATCAAGGATGGTACGGAGTCTTGTATTGATAATATCACGGCTGGTAAGTGTTTCATCCAGCTCCATTTCACCGATTATGTTACGGAGTGTTGTAGCACTTAACACCTCAATTGCCTGAAGGGGATTTTCCACACCGTAGGCATAAAGCTTGGGATCGGTGATAAGATAATATACAACGGTATCAATACGCATTGTAACATTATCCTTTGTAATAACCGGCTGGGGAGGAAAATCCACAACCTGTTCCTTTAAAGAAACTTTTCTGTGCATTCTGTCTATAAAGGGAATCTTAAAATGAAGCCCTGTATGCCATGTACTGTGATATGCGCCGAGACGCTCTATAACAACAGCATAGGACTGAGGCACAACTCTTATGTTTGCAACTATTAAAACTATAACAAAAACAACAGCAACAATAGCAATTTCCATATTTATTCTCCTTATAATTATTTTTCGGTAACAGAAAGCTTAACGCCTTCTATAGAATCAACTGTAACGGTACTTCCCTTTTTAAGCGGATCTCCGTTGCTGCTTTTTGCAGACCAATACTGCCCTGCAACCTTTACGCTGCCTTTTCCCTCGGTATTATCAATATCCTCGGTAACAATTGCTTCCATCCCTATAAGACGGTCGGAATTTGTGGCAACAGTTTTGTTTTTCACAAATTTATTGTAAAGAGGTCTTGTAATTATAAGCATTGCAAGTGAAACAACGGCAAATACTGCTACCTGTATCCATTCGCCTGCGCCAAGCTTCTGGGCAATCAATGCACCCAAAGAGCCTATTGCAAACCAAATGCAAACAAGCTGAGGGGTAAGCAATTCAAGAATTACAAACACCGCAATGGCAGCGATCCATACATAAATCATATTACCACTTTCCTTCCTAAAATATTATATTATTTTATCGGTAGTTTACACCGATATATTATATACTGAACATAAGCACACCGTAATCGGGCATGGGCCACATATCGGCAGGTGTACTTTCTTCGATTTTATCACAGGTATCACGAAGTAGAGCCATTCTTGAAAGAACCGTATCACACAGATACCTTGCCTTTGCTTCGATATCTCCCTTGTAATTTGGGATACACGAAACAGCTTCTTCCAATTTGATTGTACTTTTGTAAAGCTCATCAAAAAGAAGTGAGAGCTGATCCTGCTCTGTTACGGTAGCAATACACACCCTTGCACCTGCATTTTTCTGAATAACAAGTGATTCGGAAAGCTCTGTTACATAACGGTTTACCGCAGGAATTATATCCTTTTTAGCAAGATCAAGCATTGTTGCCGCTTCTATTTCAAGGGTAGAACAGTAGCTTTCAAGCTGGATCTCATACCTTGAGTGTAATTCCTTTTCAGTAAATATCGAATGCTTTGCATAAAGCTCTATTGCCTTATCCGATATCTGAGCAGGAAGTGCATCTACTGCGGTTGCAAGATTTGAAAGTCCTCTTCTTGCCGCCTCTTCCTTCCATTCATCAGAATAACCGTCTCCATTGAAAATGATCCTCTTATGCTCGCGGATTGTACGGCGGATAAGCTTATTTAAGGTTCTTGTAATATCCTCACTTGCTTCAAGCTTATCAGCAAAATCAGAAAGCACCTCGGCAACTATAGTATTTATAACCGTACTGGGACCTGCAACCGAAAGTGCAGAGCCGGGCATACGGAATTCAAATTTGTTACCGGTAAAGGCAAAGGGTGAGGTACGGTTACGGTCTGTTGTATCCTTGGGAAAATGAGGAAGAACATCTACACCGATCTCCATTTCCGTCTTTTCATTTTCCGTATATTCTTCACCCGTTTCCATGGCATTGAGTATTGCGGTTAATTCATCGCCAAGGAACATAGAAATTATTGCAGGCGGAGCTTCGCTTGCTCCCAAACGGTGGTCATTACCTGCCGTTGCAACAGAGGCACGCAAAATATCCTGATATTCATCCACCGCACGGATAACTGCGGAAAGGAATAAGAGAAATTGCGCATTCTCCTTTGGTGAATTACCCGGTTCAAAGAGATTCTGCCCCTTATTTGTTGAAAGCGACCAGTTTATATGCTTACCGCTTCCGTTTACTCCGTTAAAGGGTTTTTCATGCAAAAGACAAACCAAACCGTGCTTTTCCGCAACACGCTTCATGGTTTCCATGGTTATCTGATTGTGATCGGCTGCGGTATTAAGGGTTGTGTATATCGGTGCAAGCTCATGTTGTGCGGGAGCCGCCTCGTTATGCTCGGTTTTTGCAAGAATACCCAATTTCCAGAGCTCAATATCAAGATCCCGCATGAAAGCTCCTATGCGGGGTTTTATTGCACCGTAATAATGATGCTCAACCTCCTGTCCTTTCGGGGGCTGCGCTCCGAAAAGGGTTCTTCCGCAATAAACAAGGTCTTTACGCTGTGAATACAGCTCCTTATCTATAAGGAAATATTCCTGCTCCGGACCAACGGTAGAGATAACATGCTTTACTTCCGTATTTCCCAGAGCACGAAGAACTCTTTTTGAATGACGGCTTACCGCTTCAATAGAACGGAGCAAGGGAGTTTTCATATCCAATGCCTCACCGCCCCATGAGCAGAATACCGTTGGTATACAAAGCGAATTATCCTTTATAAATGCATAGGAGGTAGGATCCCATGCCGTATAGCCTCTTGCCTCAAAGGTAGCACGAAGTCCTCCTGAGGGAAAGCTGGACGCATCCGATTCACCCTTTATAAGCTCCTTACCCGAAAATTCCATGATAACTCCGTCATCCCCCGTAGGAGAAATAAAGCTGTCATGTTTTTCTGCGGTTATTCCCGTCATTGGCTGAAACCAATGAGTAAAATGGGTTGCACCCTTTTCCTGTGCCCATTCCTTCATGGCATTTGCCACGGAATTAGCAACATTGATATCAAGGGGTTTTCCCCTGCCTATGGTTCTGTGCAAGGATTTATATACCTCAGGTGAGAGGCGTTCTTTCATAACCTTATCGTTAAAGACAAGGTCTCCGAATATTTCGGGTACATTTATCATATATAGTTTGATCCTTAATCTGTAATTTTTATGTCATAAAATGAAACTTATTTAAGTGTCATTTTACCGTCCTCATCCTCAAGATAAAGGGTTACATTTTCACCGTTTATATTGAAGCTGCATTCAATAGACTTGAATATACCGTCAACAGGATTTATTGTGTAGCTCTTGAATGCATCCTCGGTCTTAAAGCCAAGAAGATATCTGAAGGCAATTTCAAGAGGTGAACCACTCCATGCATGGTTACGGGTACCGAGAATATAGAAGTCTTCCCAAAGAGTAGTATTTTCATTAACCGCAAGATTATAATAACGGGACATCATACGGTTAAATGCATCCTTTATATATCCCATTTCACAAAGTGCCTTGAGAACAAAGCGTTCCATATAGGGAGTGGAGTTAAATACTGTAAGCAGTACCTTGCGGATATGAGGATATCTTTCGGGAGGACATACACCGGAAAGCATTGCTATTGCATTTGCTCTGTCATCTACAAAATTGCCGGATGCATAGTGTGTTCCCTTCCAGAAATACTTTTCTATATTTGCACTCAGAGTTTCCACCCTTTCCTTTAAGAAAGAGTCAAAACGGTGGTCATCACAGATATCTGCCATTTCAAGAGCATATTTTGCAGCTGCTACATAGAGGCAGTTTTCAAGAACATCCTCGTCAAAGTTCCAGAGGTGGTCATACCATCTCCAGTTGCCCTCTCTTGCCACAAGAAGTCCTCTTTCATCATACTGCCAGAGCTTGAGATAGTTTACCACAGGTTCAAGTGCCATTTTGGGCATATCTTCGTCAAGGGAGTATGCATAGTATTCGCCTAAAAGACCGAATTTACTTATTGCAACAAGGCTCTGGCTGGGAAGCTCTGAAAAATGATGGCCGGGTACATTACCAACAAGCACATCACCCTTACGGAGATTGATAAAATCGGAAATAGACTTTTTAAGAAGCTTCTTTGCCTCATCGTCAAACACAAAGAACACCTGAGGTGCCTGAACGGATACATCACCGATCCATTGTCCTCTTTCACGGTCGGGGCAGTCCATAAAGTTATTTCTCATACATACATAGAGTGTACGGATAGATTTTTCCACCATTGCATTGAAAATTTCATTATCTGTTTTAAAATTACCTATGCGCTTGGTATCATAACCACTTTCACGGTAGGAAAGCTTCTTTAATTTAACTGTTTCGGGGAAGGTAACTATCATCTTTTCACCGTAAAGATACATTGGGCAGAAGAAGGAGTTTTTACCTGCCTTTGCCGTATACTCGATTCGGTGGCCGTTATAGTTATGGAATTCATCACCGGGACCGCCGTTAACATTATAGCGATCTGAACGGATATCAATAATTTCACCGCCCTCTGCCACAATTTCAAAGCATGCAGAGAAGGTCATGGCATAAGGGAGATGGCCTATTACCCCTGTTTCGGTTTCATCATATTTACATTCTTCCTCATCGAAAAGCTTTAATAAAGGAAGAGGAGATAAGGTTTGTTCGCCCCATACATTGTTGGGATATACGGTTGCACTTTCAAATTCAACCTCATTAAAATCAATATCGGTAAAGTCACCGAAATCAAGGTGCGCATCAAAGCCTATGTTGTCACCGCCGAAAAGATATGCAGGGTGTGGCTCGCCCGTTTTAACATAAGCGGGATGAATTGCAACATTGAAGGATTCATCCGAATAAAGCTCAAGCTCATCACAACGGAAGATAAATCCTGCTTCACCGCTGTCTGTATTGTTTCTTCCTCCGTTACCGTAGTACCAAACAAGGAAGGCTATTACATTTTCACCCTTTTTAAAATAAGGTGCTATGTCAACACATTCAGCATAACCGCCCGTTACGCTTTCACGGAAAACACCGCCTTCAAATACAGCAAGCTCTCCGTTTATCCACATCCAGAACTTTGTATCGCAGGAGATAAATGCTTCTGCTTTTTCAGGAAGGGTTTCAATATCAAATTTTCTTCTTATGACAAGGTGCTGGTCGGCAGTTTTATTCTCCTTGCCCCATATCCATTTTGCCTTGGAAAAATCTAAAATACTCATAATTACTCCTCTGTAATATACTTATATATTTCACCGTTTGTAACATAGGTAATATCTTCATGTCCTGCTATAAGGTCAAGTAATTCGGCAATTTCGTTCCAACCGTCATACATATCAAACTCATAGCTGTGCCCCCATATATAAAAGAGCGAATCCTTAGTTGGTTCAAGAGCTATAAAATCCCGTGCAAGCTGCAAAGCGGATTCCTCGCGCCAATGGCAGGTGGGACACCATTCCATAAATTTATCCGGCATTTCAAAGCCGTGATGCGAAGCTATATTTCTTGAATATCTCACGGGTGTATTTTCAAGAATAATTCTTATGGTCTCTTCGGTATAGCAACGGCCAAAGGGATATGCCATACCGAAAACATTCTGCCCCGAAAGCTCGCAAAGCGCCTTTTGGTCATCCCCAACCTCGCAAATAACCTCGGCTTCACTTAGTTTGTCAAGCAAAGGATGGGTAAGGGTATGGACTGCAACCTCATGATTAAGATATATATCGTGAAGCTCACTTGCTTCCACCTCGTCATGGGGAACCTCGCCTCCGGGATAAGGTGCGTTATGCACATTACCCAAAAGACCTGAATTTATATTAAAAGTACATTTTATCCCTCTTTGGTCAAGCATTTCAATGAATCTCTTATCCTGCTTAACCCCGTCATCAAAGCTGAGGGTTAAAAATTTATAGGGTTTTTCCCTCTTTTCAAATTTTCTCGGTGTATACATTTTATGCACCGTAAACCTTTATACTGTTTGTGATTTCTGTTTTTGAATTAAAGAATACGCTTCTGCCTTCAACTCTGTATGCATCGCAGGAAAGCTCCTTGCCGTCAACAACTACCTTAACCGCATTTTCAAAGGGTACGCGGAGCTCGTCAAGGCTAAGAGAGCCGGATATCATATTAACGGTAATCTCGCCTTCGTTACATTCAACATTACCCCAGCCGCAGTCAAGAGACCAGATAGCCTTGAAATATCCCGAAAGCATGGGCTTAAAGCCTATCATACCGTGAGGCATATCGAATTCAAATCCGGAAAGGATCGGAATATAGGAGAAGGTACACATATTTCTTGAATAGTGGTTGCCGCATTCCATTTCGTTAAAGGGGTTACGCATTGTTCCGTCATAACGGTCACGAACACCGTCTATAACCTCAAGTCCCTTATCTATAAAGCCTGCGGAAATAAGCTGTGCCGCAAGCATATACTCAAATGCATGCATGGTTTCTTCTGCATATGCCAAAGGAACGGCAGGCTTGCGCGCACCCTCGGGATAGTCACAGATAACCGCACCCTTTTCGTCATTAAGACAGTAGATTCTCCAGATATTTGTATGCTCACGCATAGACTGCTTGAAGTTGTGATGATACATAAAGTCTACAGCGGATTTAACTCTTTCCTTATCGAAAATATCACCGAGACCGATGATATCAGAGTGCCACTGCGCACCTACCTGGTCTATTTCCGAGCCTTCGCCTATCTGATATTTTATTTCGTTAACTTCCTCGTTCCATACACCAGCCGCATCGTCAAAAGGCTCAACAAGGCTGTAATCGCCGAGGTCTATCTTTTGATAGTAATACTTACCGTTAAAGAGGTTTTCTTCAAGGTACTTCTTACCGTTTGCATACAATGCTCTGTATTCATCTGCCTGCTCTGTTTCTCCGAGGTAATCCGCCATAACCGAAGCTGCCTTTAACGCAAGAAGATAATAGCCTTCAAGCCATGATGATGCGGAAAAGAGCTCTGTATCAAGGGTATTGTGCTGACGGCCTTCCAGAATACCGTCCTTATTTCTATCCCAATATTCTTCATTGGATTCATCCCATGCGTATGCAAGTGCGCCCTTAACTCTTTCCCAATTCTTCTTGAGCCACTCGTCATCACCACAGATCTTCCAATCACGGTAGGTCTTGAACACACCTGCCATCTGACCGTCAACACAGGCATGGAAAGGAACATAGTCGGGACGGCCCAAGGGGAGTGCCATACGGAATTCCATCTTTCCGCCGGGCTTATAGTTATATGTATAATCAAGATCTCTCATTGATCTTTCAAGGCGGGGGAACAAGAAGCAAAGAGCGTAAGCATAGCTCCATACATGGGTACAGGATCCTTCACATGCACCAACATGCTCAAGACAGCCTTCCCAGCCGTAAAGAGAACCGTCCTCAAGACGCCATACGGTGGGAGATTTAAGAACACTTATTGCGGTTGCAATTGCATCCTTTATCTTGCCGGGAAGAGTTTGTGAGAAGAATTCATTTTTAAAACGGAGAGTATCACCGTAAAGTCTGTCCCAGTTTTTGAAGGAATAGAGTGCGCTGTCCTCTGAATTCTTAAAGAGCTTTGCATAGTAATTCTTCCATGTGTAGTCTACTTCCTTACCGTCCTTTTCAACCTTGTAGGGAGTCCAATAGTTATAGTTGTTGGGAACATTCCATGAAAGAATAAATCTTATCTTCTTTGTTTGTCCGGGATTAAGAGTTACATAGGGAGCAAGGGTGGAATGGTCACCGCCGCGCTCGCTGTAATCGGTATAAACTCTGTTTTCAAACTTGCTTTGTTCATTAAACTGGCGCCAATATGTGATAACATCATCCTTCCAGCCTGCTCTGTACCACATTTCCTGATAGGAAAGGTCGGGGCAGTCTGTGGCTATTGTCATATCATAATAACCGATCTCGTCCTCTGAGAGCTCATCCGAATACATATAGATTCTTGAAATATCACCCTCACGGGTATACTTGTTCATTGCCTTTTCCTTGTGGGGGTTCTTGCAGGAGAAGGCTGCGGTATAGGTCATAACCTTACCTGTATAATTGGTAAACTCAACTTCAAAAAATGCTGCGGGAATTGAGGAATCATCTTCATTCAGGGGAATGAAGGGATTGAACGCGGTAAGCTTAACATCACCGGGGAAATGACGGTCCTTGAAGGTCATTTCGGCAAAGGGGAATTCACCGTTAAATTCCGTATCCTCAAAATGAGGCATAGCTGCCATGGTAAAGGTTGTAGGTCCGTGACCGTAACCCATATAATCGCCCTTAATGGTGGGGCCCATATAGCTCTTCAAATAGTCTCCCTGTAATATTCTGGTATCAACTATCTTACCCTCGCATTCTGCTTTAACTGCAAAGTGGGTATAGAAGTTTTCGGTTTCTTTTGCGGGTTTATTGTAAATTTCCCAGTCTACGAGACGGCCGTAGCCTGCAAGGCTGATACATCCTGATCCGATACCGCCTATGGGGAAAGCAATTTCTCTTGTGGCCATGCCCTTGTATTTCATAGTAAAATCTCCTTGGATTGAATATATTTATACATGGTATATTATAATATTTATTTATATATATGTCAATAGTAATTCTTTGATAATTATATTTAAATAGCCTCTTTCGGATTTATCGGAATCAAACTGTTGTAAAATGATGACCGTTTGCACCACACGAAAATGAATAAGGATCCTTTTTATGTAATATAAATGAACTATACCCTTGCATAAAAGGAAAAAATATGATATCCTAAATAACGAGGTTGAAAATGGAACGAAAAAAAGAATCATTAAGAAAACTTAATACCCTGCTTACGGCATTTGCATTTATATCTCTTTCCCTTGTTGCCGCCTTTACCCTTTCTTCGGTATTTGAGCCGCAACAGAATAAGGAAGAAACAAAGCTCGTTGACCGAATTTTGGAAAGGGACAAGGAAATACGCGCCCTTTGGATAGCAACGGTAACAAACATAAACTTTCCTTCATCCAACGATCTGAGCTCAACTGAACTTAAAGCAGAGATCGATTCGATTATAGAAACAGCCAAGAAAAACTCAATGAACACCATAGTTTTTCAGGTTCGTCCCGCCTCGGATGCTTTTTACAAATCGGAAATCTTCCCTTCCTCTGCCTATCTTTGCCCCGCGCAGGGACAAGATGTTCCGGACAACACGGATATTCTTGAATATCTTATCAATAAAGCTCATGCCGAAAATATTGCGGTATGCGCATGGGTGAACCCCTTGAGGATCACCACAAGTACTACCGATATTACAACCCTGTGCGAAACAAATCCCGCAAGGCTTCATCCCGAATACACCGTTAAATATAACAAAGCCTTGTATTATGATCCCGGTATTCCGCAGGTAAGAGAGCTTATTGTTTCGGGGGTAAAGGAAATTGCAGACAATTACAGCGTTGATGCAATTGTTTTTGACGATTATTTCTATCCTTATCCCGCAGAGGGAAACGAATTTAACGATACGGTTTCGTATATAAAATACGGTAATACCCTGCCCCTTGAGGATTGGCGCAGAGAAAATGTGAATGCTCTGATAAAGGAATCCTACAACGCGGTAAACGGCAGATGCTATTTTGGAATTTCTCCCTTTGGTATATGGCAAAACAACGACGGTACAAACGGCGGCTCAAACACAAAGGGACTAAGCGCCTACGATGCAATATACTGCGATGCTCTTTCATGGATAGAGGGCTCTTACATAGACTTTATTGCACCTCAGGTATATTGGGAATTTGAGCATAGTGCCGCACCCTATGCGGAGCTTGTCAGTTGGTGGGATCAAAAGCTGAAGGATACAAATATACCTCTTATAATTTCACACGCGGTATACAAAATACCCCAATGGGAAACCAGCACCGAAATTCAAAACCAGATAGAATATGCCCGTACCAAGGAAAGCTATCTTGGCTCTGCATTTTACGGCTATACACAAATTACCGATAACACTGAAGGAATATGCGAGGTTTTTAACCGTATTTACTGATTACCATATTTTTTGGGGTTACATTTTTCCGCTTTTATGCTTATAATAATAGCAGAGGAAGTGGTGAAATGGAACTGATTTTAATTGGCGACAGAAAACTTAAAATAATGCTGTCGGATAAAGATATGGAAAAGTATGCGCTGAAGCTTGAGGGTATTGATTATGATAATACCGAAACAAGAAGAGCATTTTGGAGTATTCTTGACGATGTTAAGCATAAAACCGGATTCGATGCGGCAGGAGCGAAAATAAGTGTTCAGTTGTTCCGCGGACGAAGCGGCGGCTGTGAAATGTTTGTTTCAAAGATCAATGAAGCACAAACCGGCAAGGCTTTACTTGAAATAAGAGAAAATGCTCATCCAACCGATGATATATATACCTTTTATGCCTTTGATTTTCTTCTTTTGGTTCTGAAAACTCTTCACACCCGTAATTACAGGGGAAGATCCTCTGTATACTACGATAACGAGCTCTATTATCTTGTTCTTGAAAACAGAAAGGGTACAGAATTCATATTGGAATTTGCCCAAAAACGGGAAAATAAAAATTACATATATCATATTCTGGAGCATTGCGAAAGAATGTGTGTTAACAATGCGGTGGAAAGGCTTTCTCCGCTTTATTGAAAGGATAAAAAAATGACTTGGGAAGAACTTGAAAAACAGTGTAATGAATGCAACAAATGTGAGCTTTGCAAAACAAGAACAAATACCGTTTTCGGCTGCGGCAATAAAAATGCTGATCTTATGTTCATAGGCGAAGCTCCCGGTGAAAACGAGGACCTTACGGGTACTCCCTTTGTTGGCAGAGCAGGAAAGCTATTTGACAAATATCTTGAAGCGGTAGGTATTTCCCGTGACGATGTTTACATAGCAAATATGCTTAAATGCCGTCCTCCGAAGAATAGGGATCCCCTTCCCTCCGAACAGGATCTTTGTATTGAATATTTAAGAGATCAGATAAGACTTATCAAGCCTAAAATGATAGTTTGCCTTGGAAGAATATCCGCAATGCGTCTTATAGATCCCAATTTTAAGATCTTAAAGGAACACGGAAAATGGTACAAAAAGGGGAATTTTGAAATGACCGCTGTTTATCACCCTTCCCTGCTTCTGCGTGATCCCCACAAAAAGGAAGGTATGCTTACCGATATGAAGATGATCAAGGCCCGTCTTGATGAATTAACAAAGGATGCTTGACAGCCTTGAATTAAAGTAGTACAATCAATTAGATATTTTTATTAAGGTAAGGTATAAATTTTGGACATTTCGGTTTCGGCTAATGTGGTTTTAACCATGTTCTTTCTGGTAACGGTTGGTTTCGTTGCAAGAAAATTGAATATTATTGACGAAAGTCTTTCCAAAAGGCTTTCCAATCTTATACTCTGTATAGCACAGCCCTTTCTGCTCATCTCCTCTTTGGTAAATGTGGAATATTCAAAGCAGAATCTTAAAGAGGGCGCATTTATAGTGCTTTTATCACTTGTGCTGCATATTGTAGCGGCAGCCTTTGGCTTTTTATGCTCTGCTCCTTTGAAGGATAAACAGGAAAAGCAGATATTCCAATATGCTTCCATGTTTGAAAATGCAGCCTTCTACGGCTTCCCCGTTTTAGCTGCGATTATCGGTCCCAAGGGTGTGTTTTGGGGTGCATTTTACTGTATATCCTTTAATATTCTTTCATGGACATACGGTCTTTACATATTGGGTAAGGCAAATCCGGAAATAAAGATAAATGTTAAAAAGATATTTATAAATTTTGGAACTATCCCCTCTCTTATAGGTATTTTGATATATGTTTTGCAAATACCCCTTCCCAAGCCTTTGCTCTCCACCATGGACTATCTGGGCGGTCTTTCAACTCCCATTTCAATGCTTATAATAGGCGGAGTTCTTGCAAAACTGCCCTACAAAAAGCTGTTTACAAATATTAAGGTGTATTGGCTGTGCCTTTGCAAGCTGATAATATTTCCCGCTATTATCGGGGCTGCGGTCATCCTTTTTAAGTTGCCCGAACAAATTGCACTTTTTACACTTCTTATGGCGGCGATGCCAACTGCAGCAACCACCACCGTTTTTGCCGAAAAGTATGATATCAAGCCGGAATATGCGGCGCTGGGAGTAGGAATTGCAACCGTTTTCTCGGTAGCAACCATCCCTCTTGTTATATATGTATTTAATCTGGTTAAATAAAGCCACCCGTATATACCAAACTATTAGTTTATGCTTACTTTTTTCATAGATAAATCCTCCTTAATGTATTTTGTGTTCGACCGGCAGGTCTTTCACATTATATCACATCAGGAGGATTTATTTTTTTAACCGCGCGACTATCGCGTGGTTTTAGTTTTACAAGTAAAGACAAGGTGATCGAAATCACCTTGCCTTATTTGAGTTATGCTGTTGGTTTTATAGTTTGTACATGTTACTATTATAATATCCTCTTGGTCAGTCTTTAGTTACTATAGGTTACTCTATCAAACAACAGTGTTACCCATTAAATATTCAAACAAAGAAAATCCTTAATTTATTGTGAATTCTTCATCACTTTCAAGAACAACAAGCGTTTCTTCCAATACCGTATTGTTTTTTTGCGAAGTATAAATGTCCGCTCCCTTTTTAATTAAATATTTGGCCAAACTAAATCGGTTTTGTTTTGCTCCATGTAATGCAGCTAACAAGGGAGTTTCGCCTGTAAAAATATCCTTTTTATTGACATTGCAGCCTTTGTCAATAAATAAACAATCTCCTCATTCCCGGATTTACATGCAACAATTTATGGTGTGGAATTAGTGTAAACTAATTCAGAAACGGCAATTATATGTTTTCTTCTATTTATCCAAGCTCCTTTATTTATAACCTTTTCAACCCGGTCAACCTCATTTTTTTCGATTGCATCAAACAATTTTCGAGTTTGAATATTTCCGTTTATCAAAAACCCGGTTCTGTAACCGGACAAAATACAGCAATTTCATGTAAATTCAAAAATCCCGCTTATTCATTACGAATAAACGGGATTCTTATTACCTATGTATTAAACTGTCAATAATAAAAACGCTATTGCAATAACGCAAGCAAAACAAACTGCACTACCTATTACTATTCTTGCCTTGTTCCTCTTTATCCACATGCGTCGTTCTATCTTTTTTTCATATTCCATCGAAGATATAACATCGCCATAGGTAGGAACATCTCTGGTGGTATCGTTCACAAATTCACTCTCCTATCAAATAACAGATATCATTATATAATATCAATTTAAACGCAGAGTTAGCCATTTGTATCTACTTTTTACATTCTTTGTAAACAGATTGAGAAGAGAGAAAAATAGGTCGGCAATTAACATTAAACAGGTTGTCGATAAATTTATCGACAACCTGTTTTATTATTCATTTTCGTTAAGATTTGCACCGCAGCACTTTTTGTATTTTTTGCCGCTGCCACAAGGACAGGGATCGTTTCTTCCGATCTTTTCTGCAGATTTTTTAACAACAGGCTTTTTCTTCAAGCTACTGTCTCCACCGCTGCCAACAAAGCCTTCTCCCGTAACCTTTGCAGCTGCTTCACGCTTAACCTCTTCTCTGGGGCGAACCGAAAGCACACCGCGAACCGTTTCGTTACGAATAGTTGCAATCATATCATCAAACATATCCGCACCCTGAATACGGTACATTGAAAGAGGATCTCTCTGTGCATAAGCATGAAGTCCTATGCTGCCCTTGAGGTCATCCATGGCATCAAGCTGATCCATCCAGTTAACATCAACACGGCGCAAAAGGATAACTCGTTCGATTTCACGCATCTGCTCTTCACCAAAGAGTTCTTCCTTTTCTGCATATACTTCCTGGGCTCTTTCCCAAAGCTGTTCAATTATTTCATCACTTTCAAGCTTCTTTGCTTCTTCCTCGGAATAATCAAAATCATCCTCATCACAAAGAAGTCCGTTAAACTCCTGCTTGATAAGTGTGAAATTCCAGCTTCCGTTTTCATCCTCAGGATGGGGCTGTGCTTCGGTAACAACAGCTTCTATAACCTCGCGGATCATAGTGAGTATGCGTTCTCTCAGATCTGCACCGTCAAGAACCTCATCTCTCTGCGCGTAAATAACCTTACGCTGCTGATTCATAACATCATCATAGTTAAGGACGGTTTTACGGCGCTGGAAGTTATTGCCCTCAAGCTGCTTCTGTGCATTCTCTATCGAGTTGGAAAGAAGGCTTGCCTGAATAGGCTGATCATCGGGAAGACCTATCTTTTCTACCGCATTTGCAACTCTTTCACTTCCGAAAAGTCTCATAAGGTCATCCTCAAGTGAAAGATAGAATCTTGATTCACCGGGGTCTCCCTGACGGCCGGAACGGCCTCTTAACTGATTATCTATACGGCGGCTTTCATGGCGCTCTGTACCTACGATAAAGAGACCTCCTACATCACACACCTTCTGTGCTTCAGGTGCAATTTCTTCCTTGAATTTTGCAAAAAGTTCCTTATAAACTTCTCTTGCGGCAAGTACCTCTTCGGAAACATTGGTAGAAGAGCCAACCGCCAATCCGATTATATCCTCTTCATAGCCCTGCTTCTTCATTTCCTGCTTTGCCATAAATTCGGGGTTACCGCCAAGCATAATGTCGGTACCACGGCCCGCCATGTTGGTGGAAATAGTAACGGTTCCCAGCTTACCTGCGCATGCAACGATCTCCGCTTCCTTTTCGTTGTTCTTTGCATTAAGCACGGTGTGTTCAATGCCTTCAAGCTTCAAAAGACGGGAAATAGCCTCTGATTTATCTATAGATACCGTACCTACAAGTACAGGCTGTCCCTTTTCATGACACGCAACTACCTGACGGACAATTGCATCATATTTACCTGCAACACTCTTGTAAACAACATCATTATGATCCACACGGATCATAGGCTTATTGGTAGGTATCTCTACACAGTCAAGATTGTAAATTTCTCTGAATTCAACTTCTTCGGTCAATGCAGTACCCGTCATACCCGAAAGCTTTTTGTAAAGACGGAAGTAGTTCTGGAAGGTTACTGTTGCAAGTGTTTTGTTTTCCTTTTCAACCTTTACATGCTCCTTTGCCTCTATTGCCTGATGCAATCCGTCCGAATAACGGCGGCCGGGCATAATACGGCCGGTAAAGGAGTCAACTATAAGAACCTCGCCGTCCTTAACAACATAGTCTACATCGCGGTGCATAATACCGTGAGCGCGAATAGCCTGATTGATATGGTGGGAGATTAGTGTATTTTCTGCATCCGAAAGATTTTCTATACCGAAATATTCTTCTGCCTTTTTGATACCGCTTGCGGTAAGTACCACCGAACGCGCCTTTTCGTCTACGATATAATCTGCATCTATATCGTCATTTTCCTGCTTTGCATCAAGCTCCTTTATTCTGTACTGACGGAGTCTCGAAACAAGTACCTCTGTTTTATCGTAAAGCTCGGTTGATTTCTGACCTTCACCCGAAATAATAAGGGGAGTTCTCGCCTCGTCTATAAGGATGGAGTCCACCTCATCTACAATGGCAAATATATGTCCGCGCTGGAATTTCTGCTTTTTATAAAGCACCATGTTGTCACGAAGATAGTCAAAACCGAATTCGTTATTGGTACCGTAGGTAATATCCGATTCATAAGCTGCCTTCTTCTCTTCCCTTGTTTGACCGTGGCAAATAAAGCCTGTGGTAAGACCGAGGAAGGTGTAAACACGGCCCATTTCATCCGCGCCCAATTTTGCAAGGTATTCATTTACGGTTACAATATGAACACCCTCTCCCGTAAGGGCATTGAGGTATGCAGGAAGAGTTGCAACAATGGTTTTACCTTCACCTGTTTTCATTTCCGCAATTCTTCCCTGATGGAGAACTATACCGCCCATAAGCTGTACACGGAAGGGCCGCTTGCCCAACACACGGGTACATGCCTCACGAACCGTTGCAAAGGCTTCGGGAAGAATATCGTCAAGGCTTTCTCCCTTGGCAAGTCTATCCTTGAACAAATCTGTTTGAGCTTTTAATTCATCATCACTCATTGCCGAATAAGTATCGGCAAGATCCTCTATTTTATTAACTGTGGGGATCAGTTTTTTTATCTGGTGATCACTGTATGTTCCGAATATTTTACTGAATATGCCCAATTTTTTTCTCACTTTCTAAAATTTAATTCTATTTTTATATTATATCACATTTTTACGCACTTGTAAACCTTTTTTTGAAATATCACGGCTATATCAACTGCTTGACAATAATTTGGGTTCATGGTATAATTTTTATGATTATTATGCAGGAAAGGAACTGCTTGTGGTGTCAGAAAAAAAGATTAAGATCATGCACATTATCAGCGGCGGTGATAAGGGTGGCGCCAAAACCCATATGTTCACTCTGCTGGACGAATTGTGTAAAATAGCAGATGTTACCGTTGTTTGTCTTATGCGCGGTGTTTTTTATGAAGAAATAATTGAACGCGATGTTCGCACCGTACTTTTAGAGCAGAATACCCGTATGGATTTTTCTGTTTGCAAAACCATAAAGAAAATGGTGCGCGAAGAAAAATTCGATATAATAAATGTACACGGTGCAAGAGCAAATGTTATAGCAATGCGTTTGAATCAGAAAAAGCTCGGTATACCGGTAGTAACTACCGTTCACAGCGACCCATTGTTGGATTTTGACAGCTTTATCAAGCGCCTTGTTTTCATGAACCTTAATCTGCGCGCCCTTAAAAAGCTGGATTATAAAATCGCTGTAAGCGATTCCATGCACTCTTTGCTTTTGGAACGGGGGTTTATGCCCAATGATGTTCTCACCGTTTATAACGGTATGGATTTCATAACAGAGGAAAAGGTTTGCACAAAAGAAGAATTTGCAAAACGCCATAATATTCCCTATGATCCCGAAAAGATATATATGGGTATTGCCGCCCGCTTCAGCCATGTAAAGGGTGTTGATATATTCCTCAGATCCGCAGCCGAGGTGCTCAAGAGCTCCGACAAAGCGAGATTTGTTATTATTGGCGAGGGTGAGGATGAACCAAAGCTTAAAGCACTTGCCAGAGAGCTGCAGATAGAGGATAAGATATATTTCCTCGGATTTATAAAAGAAATATACGATTTCTTCAATTTTATTGATGTAAATATGCTTACCTCAAGAAGCGAGGGATTCCCTTACTCGGTTTTAGAAGGGGCAAAAATGAAAAAAGCCACCGTTGCAGCAGCGGTTGGCGGTATAACACAGCTCATCACCGATGAAGAAACAGGATTTATATTTGAACCGGGCGATTATACCGAATGTGCAAAAAAAATACTGTATCTCATCAACAATCCCGAAAAAATACGGGAATTCGGTGATGCAATTTACGAAAAAGCATCAATAGAATTTTCAAACAAGGCTCTTGCGGAAGCTTATCTTGAAAACTACAAAAGATTTATTTCAAAATATAAGCGGAAAAACAAATATGACATCATTCTTTCGGGATATTACGGATTCGGCAATTTTGGTGACGATCTTGTGCTTATGCTTTTGATCAACCGCTTAAAAAAAGAAAATCCCGACCTTGAAATAATTGCCTTAACCAAAAATCCAAAAGAATCTATGTGCCGTTATAACGTTAACTGCAAAAACAGGTATAATTTCAAAGATATCTTCTCAACCGTAAAGCACAGCAATAATTATATAAACGGCGGCGGCACTCTTTTAACCGATGTTACAAGTAAGCGTTCCCTTAATTATTATTGCTTTATGCTGCGGTACGCAAAGAAAAAAGGACTTAACACCATGCTTTTAGGAAGCGGTATCGGTCCATTTGTTAATGAATCGGGTAAGCAAAAAGCAATGAAAGCCCTTGAATCTGCCGATGTTATTGCATTAAGAGATACAAATTCACTTGATATTATAAGTGAGTTCGGGTTTAAGAATAAGGTGCACTCTACCGCAGATATGGCATTTCTTCTGTCTTCCGATGCGGAGGCAACCCGTTTGACCAAAAATATATTAAAAAAGAATAAGCTTAAAAAAGACAACTACTTTGTGGTTTCTCTGCGAGAATGGAAATACAACGCGCCCGGATTTGAAGAATCGGTGGCAGATACCTGCGATTATATTGCACAAAAGTACAATATCACCCCCGTATTCATACCGGTTCAGCCCGAAAAGGATCTTAGCATTTCAAACCATACAGTTTCTATAATGAAAACCGATGCCATAATTATAGACAGACCATTGCAAACTATAAACATTTTGCCCGAAATTATATCCGGCGCCCGTTTTACCCTTTCTATGCGTTTGCATCCCATCATTTGTTCCTTTGTATATTCAAAGCCGGTAATTGCCCTTTCCTATGATGCAAAGGTTTCGGGATTTGTTATCGAAAACAATGCGGGGCTTTGTATAGATGTGGCAGATATAAACAGGGGAAATCTCAAAGAATTGGCAGACCGCCTTGATTTGATAGATACTACAGTCAACCGTGAAAAGGTTGCCGAATTAAAAGCTCAGGCAGAAGAAAATATTACTTTGGCATTAAAGAATATGAAATAAACAGTATCCGCGGGTACTGTTTCAGACTGTCGAAAAACTCGGTCGGCGTGTGGAAGTAAAACTATATTATCTTTAAATTACCATCTAAAACAGAAATAGTTTTAAAAGAATTACTTCCAATATAATTGAATAAGCACTCAAACGCGGTGTGAATATTGAATTCACACCGCATTTTCACACTTTTGGACGAAAAGTCCCTCTGCCTTACTTAATAAACAGTACCCGCAAATGCGGGTACTGTTTATTCTATCCATATATTTTCGCCGTCCGAACCTATGATCACCGTTCCGTCTCTGTCTGTTCGAAAGATATTATCGGTGTATTTTTTCAATTCTGCCACAGCTTCGGCATGGGGATGACCGTACATATTGCCTTCTCCTGCGGAAATCAGTGCAACTGTTGGAGAAACCGCTTCTATAAACCTTTTGGAGGACGAGGTTGACGAACCGTGATGACCGACACTCAAAACATCACAATCCAACATTTCGCCGTAATTCTTCAAAATATATTCCTCGTTATGCTTTTCCGCATCCCCGGTAAATAGATAGTTTATATCTTTATAATTTATACGGATAACAAGGCTGTATAAATTTTCGTTGGAATAAAATGCTCCCTCACCCGGAGAAAGAATATCAAATTCGGCATCACCTATGGTAAATTCATCCCCTGCGCAGGCATATTTAAGTTGAGCACCGCTGTTTTCAATCTCCTTCATAAGATTACGGTAACAAGCATTGTCGTTTTCCGCATCCGGCATTATAACATTTTCAACATCAAAATTTCGTAATATACTGTCTGCACCGCCTATATGATCCTCGTGAGGATGGGTTAAAAATACATATTCTATCTTATCAACACCAATTTCGTACAGGGTAGCGATCATATCATCCTCGGATTCATTTGTTCCCGCATCAATAAGAATATCATGGTCTCCGTTATCTATAAATGCACAGTCACCCTGACCTACATCTATCATATACAAGGTAAAACTTGAATCTCCGGATGCACTCAGCTCTTCCTCTTCATTTTTAATAGAATAAGAAATAAGTGAAATTATGCTTATAAGTATAACTATTATTGCTGTGGTCAGTTTTTTTGATTTACCCTTTCTCACTCTTCTTCTCCCAATTAAATGAAATTTTATTTACCGCTTTACAAACACCGAATGCCGGTATGCATATAACAAACCAAAGCATTGTATACAAGGGGCATATCTGTCCCATTATATTCAAAAATCTGTCCGAATAGTCCCACACACAAAGCCCCATCAGTTTATTTACTATACATCCGATGCCGAATTCTATAAATGTTATAAACAGCGATCCGATGATACACTTTTTTATAAGGGAAAGCCTTGTAAAATTTGTTTCAAGAGAATACAACCCTGCAAGAACTATTCCACCTGCCAGTGCCATACTTATATGAGTGTAGCCGCGCCAAAGAATTTCAAGTAAAGAATAACAAACAGCTCCCGTAAAAAACACAAATGAATAATTCAATATCTTTCTCAATATACTCACCTCAATCTTATGGTGAGCATTTTTTTATACTGTTACTCAATCTGCGGTAAATTTTCTTTTATTATATACTATATAAATAAAAAATTCAAGTCTTCCCTTTCCAAGCCAAAATTCAAAAACACAACTTTCGACATTTTGATACATTGATTATTTCAGGCATTAATGGTATAATCATTTAGCACGAACATCTGTTCGTTTTTGGTTTCGTGTTATTTTAGTATAAAGGAGTGTTGAAAAATGCATAAGGTTATCCTTCATTGTGATCTAAATTCTTTTTTTGCCTCCGTTGAGGTTAAACACAATCCCAGGCTAAAGGGAAAACCCGTTGCAGTTTGCGGTTCGATTGAGGAACGCCACGGTATTGTACTTGCAAAAACAAATGAGGCAAAGCGTTTCGGTGTTTCAACCGGAGAAGCGATATGGCAGGCAAAGCAAAAATGCAGGGATCTTATTATTATTTCTCCTCATTTTGAATTATATGAAAAATATTCGGTAGAAGCAAGAAAGATCTATTACAGATACACGGACATGGTAGAAAGCTTCGGTATTGATGAATGCTGGCTTGATGTTACCGCAAGCAAGCTGCTTTTCGGCGACGGCTATACCATTGCCGAAAAAATAAGGGAGGATATAAAAAAGGAATTGGGGTTAACCATTTCGGTTGGAGTATCCTTTAATAAAATATTTGCAAAATTGGGTTCGGATATGAAAAAACCGGATGCTACAACAGTTATACCCTATGAAGACTTTAAAAATATAGTATGGAAGCTGCCAACCGACGAAATGTTGGGAATAGGAAGAGCAACAAAAAGAAAATTAGAAAAACACGGAATTTACACATTAGGCCATTTAGCTAATTCTTCCCCTGATTTTTGTAAAAGAATTCTCGGAAAGGTTGGTGTGGAGCTGTGGAAAAACGCAAACGGACTGGGCAGCAATAAGGTTGCAAAATATAATAATTATGCTCCGGTAAAAAGCATTGGCAGAGGGAACACTTTTGACCATGATCTTACAACAAACCAAGAGGTATGGGATATGCTGTATTTCTTTCAGAGGATGTTGCACACCGTTTAAGAGATTCCGCCATATCTGCATCAAAAATACAAATTTCCGTGAAAAATGAAGAACTTATATCCCATGATCTCCAGGCCCCCTTGCTCTTTCCAACTCAAAGCTGGGCGGAAATTGCAGAAAAAGCTTATGAGATATTTATAAAAAATTACACATGGGAAAAAAATGTACGCTCTCTCACGGTAAGGGCAATAGATCTTATTTATGATGATATTCCCTATCAGATCAATTGCTTTACCGACCAAAGTAAAAGAGAAAAAAACCTTATAAAAGAAATAACCGTTGATAAAATAAGAAAACGTTTTGGACTTAATGCCATTGAAACAGCCACTCTTTTTTATTTCAGAGCAAAAGCCCCTGTTCCCGGCTCACAGTATGACACCCTGCCTAAACCTCATACATTTGCAGCTCCTTAACTCTTTCTGCTCTTATTATACACAACACCAAGTAATTTCTATATATCAAAATTAAGACAAGGTGACCGAATGAACAAGTCCAGTAAAAACGGACAATGAAAAAAACACCCTCCTATGGTATAATAGAGAAAACCATAGGAGGGATTTTTTTATGCCAAGAGAGTATCGACATATAAAACAATATGAAAAGGAAATATTTTCACTAAAGGAACAAGGATTAACATACCGTGAGATAGGAGAACGATTGGG
>JAFYPJ010000067.1 GCA_017547545.1 Clostridia bacterium
AACCAACCCAATCCTCTGATAGATTACAGGTGTTTACAACTCTTCCGTTATTGCTTTGGGAAACGGCAAAAAGGGTTGTCATTCTTACTCTGGGCGGAATATTCTGAATCGTTTGAGCAGTTAATTCCATACCTTCGGGCATGTTTTTTATAAGACCGTCAACCGCATCCTTTATATTTATAACATAATGCCTTATCCCAAGGTGGTCTACAAGCATATATGCCATATCAATATCTTGCTGTTCGCCTTTGGGCATAAGAACACCTATAACTCTGTCCTTACCCAAAGCTTCAACACAAAGTGCCGCCGCTACCGAGCTGTCCTTTCCGCCGGATATACCAACAACGGCATTACAGCCGGGACCGTTTTTTTCAAAAAACTCTCTTATCCATTCAACACATTCGTTTTTAACCTTTTCTGCATTAAACATCGCTTCACCCCTTAACCAATTATATCTATCTGACACATTTTCATTGTTGTAAGTGCCGCTTCATGGCTTTCGGGAGTTACTCCGGCACAGCAGCTTTTATCAACCTTAACCGTTGCACAAGGAAAGCTTGCCTTAATTATAAGGGCATTACTTACAACACATATATCAGTACACAAACCAACAATTTCCACATCGAACAGCTCTTCACTTTTCCATTCAGGCCAACCGAAATTAGGCTTGTCAATGATCTTGCAACCTTCAACATAAAGGCCGTCTGCAATTTCCCAACCCTTTGTTCCCTTAATACAATGAGGAACGGGAAGCTTCTTTCCTTCTTCGGTTTCAAGATAATTTTCAAAATGCGTATCTCTTGTATATATTATTTCATTGCCGTTTTTAATATATTCGTCTATCTTTGCTTTAACCTTCGGAACAATAGCAACAGCCTCCTTTGTTCCCAAAGCCATATCGATGAAATCATTTTGCATATCAACAACTATCAAGTTTTTTTTCATTTATAATCTCCTTATACATAACGGCACGGAAAACCGTGCCGTTACAAAACTTATCTTACATAATGCAATAATTCAACCTGATCCCCTATCATATCAGCTATGATATTATAGAAATGCTGGTTGCCGTGAACCGAATCGGTGCGCAAGGATGAAGGAATCTCACCGTTTTCAAGATCTGCCAGGTCATCTTCTGTGGGTGTGATTCCGCAGTCAATAAGGCACTGCTCTGTCATCATATATTCTCTAAGGTCAACGAAATGCTTACCCCAATACTCTTTAAGAACAGCATTTACTTCATCAACCTCGCTCATATAATCCTTTGATGTGAAGCCAACAATAATATATTTTTTAGAACCCGAATACTTTATCATTTCCTCCTGGATACGAATAAGCTCGTCAACATTTTTCGTTGAATAACGGTTATTTGTACCTAAGAAAAGAATGAGAATATCGTTTTCACGGCGGTTTTTCATTCCGGAGGTTATTACTCTTGTAAGCTGTGTTATTTTAACCTCTGCACCCGCCTGGCTGCGCTTGAATACAAAGCGTTCATTTGTCTGATCATAATAATATGAACCGCTTACACCACCGATCTCAACGGGATTGAGACCTGAAGTACCGAAATAGCCGATATCTATCTCTTCGCCGTATGCATCAACCATCTGAACCTCAACAGCCTCGCTGGCTGCAGGTATTGTAAAGGGTTGTACATAAATAGGCTTTGCTCCCTGACGGCCTGCAATAGAACCGCTTCCTTCTCCGCCTACACCGTAATTCTGCGCGCGAATTCCAAAGCGTTCCTGAAGAAGTGCCGGGAAAGGAGTTAAACCTGAACCAACAGTCAGGCTGTCTCCCCAGCATACAAATCTTTGAGAGCTTTCTGCCTCAACCAAAAGGCTGTCTGCAGCAGAAGCATCCGGTGCATCTATACCGTATACTGATTTATAATGATATCTGTAAAGAACGGTAGCAAGCTCCATTCTTGTAGCTTTTCCCTGAGGGTTGAACTGGTTCTTTTCGTTACCCTTGAAAAGTCCCTGTGAAACCGCGTAACCAACACCTTCCTTTGCCCAGGAAGAAATCCTTGCGCTGTCTGTAAAAGCATTAAGATCTGCATCCGAACCAACACTTTCGCCCTTGTATTCCGCATAGCTTCTGAACATTTTAGCCATCTGCTCACGGGTAACGCTGATTCCAAGGCCGAAGGTTGTGGCAGAGGTTCCCTCCACTATTTTATTTTGCTTTGCCCATTCTATTGCCGCAGAATACCATTGACCTGCCTGTACATCGGTAAAGGATGTTTTGTTTTCATATTTTGCAGTATCAATACCTTCAATATTTGCAAGAGTCTGAACAAACATTTCTCTTGTAACAACGCCTTCAGGTCTGAAGTTTTTTTGGGAAGTACCCTTCATCAATCCGTTTTTATAGCAATATTTTACAGAACTGTAATACCATGAATCGCAAGCTGTATCCACAAAGGACATTTCGGGATCAAAATCCGCTTTTTCTTCAAGATAACCAAGATCTTTTATACGCTGTGCAACAAAATCGGAAATAATATCGTAACCGATCTGATTGGGATGAAGCTTATCCGAAGAAAGGAAGCTTCTGGGGATAAGTCCTGCTTTTATATCCTTTTTATCGGGACCGGTTTTTTCAATGTTATGATCTTCAAAGCACTGATCACTCATCAGATATTCATTAAAGTCAACGAAATGCTCACCCCAATATTCCGCAAGCTTTTCATTGAATACCAAATCATATTTGAGAAACTCTATGGAGGGGAATGCAATAATTATAAATTCATCGGTTGCCGCATAATCTATAATTGCAGTTTGTAAATCAATAAGAGTCTGGAAATCCTCTTCGGAATCCTTGCTCCATGATCTGTTATTTGCACCGATACACATTACAAGAACATCACCGTTTTTAGGTACGCTCATTCCCGCGGTAATGATCTGTGTGGGCTCTGTTATAACAAGCTCTTCGCCCTCTTCGATACGCCTGAATTCATGTCTTGCATAATCAGAATTCCAGTTGAGCTCACCCTCTATACCGCCAACACTAACATTGTTAAGGCCCACATCTCCGTTTTGAGCAAGACTTGCGGGGCTGTAACCGTTTTCTCCAATAACCGTAACGGGTATCCATTCGGTTGTTGAAGGTATGGTAACATCATCAAGATAGATTCGTACACCGCCCTGACGCATAGCAATAGCCTCTGCAGTATCACCGCCGATTCCGAAGTTAAGAGCCTCAACACCGAGGATCTCACTTAAAGCTGTGGGGTAAGGTCTGGGAGAAATGTCATGAAAGCCTTCTCTCAAGCCCTGAGTGAAGCTGTCTCCCCAGCACACTATACGGCCTACAGGTTCTGCGCTTTCCTTTGGTGTATCAACAACCGCTGCGCTCTGCTCTGCATTTGTAAACATACCTGTTACAGGAACAAGCATTAATATACAAAGAAGAATACAAATAAACTTTTTCATATTTAATCTCCGTTTCATTAAGATGCCTTCATTATATCATCATTTTTTAAAAAAATCAATATTTTTAACTGATAGATACCGTATCAGTTTGAAAGATAACCTAATTCAATTATTTTTTCAGCAACCATATCAGCCACTATATCATAGCCTATCTGATTGAAATGCACAGGAAAACTGCTTTCATCAAGAAGCGAATACGGTATCCATCCCTTTTCAAGTCTTTCCATATCGCGTTCGGTGGGTTCAATGCCGTTATCGTAAAGAGCATCGTATGTAGCCAGATAGCTCTTAACATTCACAAACTTATCGCCGTATTTCTCTGCAAGTATTTTGTTGCAGTCATCAACACATTCGGTATAAAACTTACTGCCCAGATAATCATTTGCAGTATAGCCTATAACAACATATTCATCGGTGCCGGCATATTCTATCATATCATCAATATAACCCATAATAGTGTCAAGACGGCTTGTATCCATTGCTCCGAGAAGATCGTTTGAACCCGACCAGATAACAAGTATATCATCCTCTTTTTTATCCGTCATGGCATAAGTGATGATTCGTTCGGGTTCGGTAATAACCACCTGTTCTCCCGGTTCATTGCGTACAAAATATATTTGTTCGTTAAATCTGTTGTCCTCCCGTGAAAAAGCGGTTATCCTTCCCTTAACACCTGCTATTTCGCAATCATTGATACCTTCAAAGCCGTATAAGGCAAACACGGAAAATTCATCATCGTTATCAATGCTGTAATTAAGAAGAACCGGTTCACATTCCACAGGAATGGTAATATTATTAACATATACAGCCAAAGCGCCCTGACGCATTGCTATCATATCAGAGGTTTCTCCGCCTATACCGTAGTTTACCGTTTCAACACCCAGATAACTGCCAAGTCTTTGGGGATAGGGATATTCCGCAATATCCGCAAAACCCGTCTGTATACCCATTGTAAGGCTGTCACCCCAACAAACAATACGGCTTTCTGTGCGTACATTTACTCTCTGAAGAACTGTTGCAAGCTCAGCTCTTGAAGCCTTGCCCTGAGGAGCAAACTCGCACTTTTCGTTGCCCTTGAAAAGGCCTGTTGCAACTGCATAGTTTACACCATCTGCTGCCCAATCGCTGATAGAATCCTTATCTGCAAAAGCATCAAGATCTGCCTTATAATTTGTTTTCTGTGCCTTTGTGTCTGCATATCT
>JAFYPJ010000013.1 GCA_017547545.1 Clostridia bacterium
AAATCCTCCTGTAGCTGAAAAAAGGTGTCCGATACCCGATGAAAATGAGGAAAACACAGGTAAGCCTATTATTCCGAGGCAGATATATATTAAAATTGAAGGTATAGAAATTTTCGGACTGAAAACAAGGGCATAAATATAAAGTAAAAGGGTAGTAAATGTAATTGGTATAACACCTAAAGGCAGGGCAATTGGTGCAAGCACACACAAAAGCCCTGCCGAAATTGCAGTATACACAAGATTTCGCAATTTTTTACTTTTCATCGGTTAATGTTCTTTTTACGGCATTTTTCCAGCCGTTTAAATTGAGTTTTCTTGTTTCGTCACACATATTCGGGATAAAGGTTTTTGATATAGACTTTAATTTCCTTATTTCATCCATATCACTGAAATAAGCTGTTGCCAAACCTGCAAGATATGCTGCTCCAAGTGCCGTTGACTCAATACAATGCGGGCGGTTGATGTTAACATTGATGATATCAGCCTGAAATTGCATAAGAAAATTGTTTGCGCAAGCTCCGCCGTCAACATTAAGAGATGTCATCTCAATAAGTGCAGAACTTTCCATAGCTCTTAAAATATCATGGCTTTGGTATGCAATACTTTCAAGTGCTGCGCGGACTATATGACTTTTAGAGCTGCCCCTTGTTAAACCCGATATAGTACCTTTTGCATATTGGTCCCAATAGGGTGCGCCAAGTCCTGTGAAGGCAGGTACAAAATATACACCGCCGTTATCCTTTACCTTTAATGCTTCAAGCTCGGAATCGGCGGCAGAGCTGATAAACTTCATTTCATCACGCAGCCATTGTATCACAGCACCCCCAACAAACACAGAACCTTCAAGGGCGTATGTTATCTTACCCTTTATACTCCACGCTACGGTAGATATAAGACCGTCATTGTTTATATGGGGCTTATCACCTGTATTAAGTAAAAGAAAGCATCCTGTACCGTAAGTGTTTTTAGCCTGACCTTTTTCAAAGCAGGTCTGCCCGAATAATGCTGCCTGTTGATCGCCTGCAATTCCGGATATCGGGATATCAAAAGAAAAGCCAAAAAGGGAAGTGGTACCGAAAATACCGCTTGAATCCTTAACTTTGGGAAGCATGGATTCGGGTATATCGAAAATTTCAAGAAGCTCCTTGTCCCAACAACCATCGTTGATATTGAATATCATAGTTCTTGCGGCATTTGAAAAATCTGTTGCGTGAACCCTTCCTTCGGTTAATTTCCAAAGAAGCCATGTGTCAACCGTACCAAAAAGCAAGTCGCCGTTTTTCGCTTTTTCTTTTGCGCCTTTAACATTGTCAAGTATCCATTTTATCTTGGTTGCGGAAAAATATGCATCAATAACAAGGCCTGTTTTATTGCGGATAATATCACCGTATCCCTTTTTCTTCAGTTCATCACAGTATTCGGCAGTTCTTCTGCATTGCCATACTATAGCATTATAAACGGGTTCACCTGTGTTTTTATCCCATACAACAGTAGTTTCTCTTTGATTTGTTATTCCTATGCAGTCAATTTCGTTTGCTGTTATTCCGCTTTTTTCAAGAGCTTCACGGGCAACGGTGAATTGAGTGTTCCATATTTCTAAGGGATCGTGTTCAACCCAGGTAGGGCAGGGGAATATCTGTTTAAATTCCTTTTGGGCAACTGAAATAATATTGCTTTTTTTATCAAAGATTATACATCTTGAGCTGGTTGTACCCTGATCAAGAGCCATAATGTATTTTTTGTTCATATTACACCTAATTTATATAAGATAAAGCATTTGCAGCTACCGAAATTTCAACTCTTTCCGTAGCTTCAATTTCACCGTCTGCACAGAGATTCACGGTGTTTTCAACGATAACCTTTTTGCATTTGTAATACTTGAGAACCTTTTTAAATTTGTCTTTAACTTCCATTGTATCTGCATCAATAAAGCTGCCTTTTCGGTAATCACTAACAAGAGAAACGAATTTTGCTCTTGAAATCTTATTGACGATAAGCATATCAAGAAGGCCGTCATCTGCAACCGCTAATGGTAAAGCCTTAAAGCCGCCGCCGCAGTAAGGAAGATTGCCGATAGCAGTAAGCAGACATTCATCTTCAAAAACATGCTCCATATCCTCGTCATCTATAACCGTGATCTTAAAATTCTGCCCCATTTTATGTGATAACACATTAACAAGACCTAAAATATAAGCTGAGCTTCCGGAAATCATTTTTTTATTTTTGTACAGCGCTGTTTTATCGGCGACATTACAGTCAAAACCTATATTTATCATATTTGCAGCGTATTTGCCGTTATATTTTATCAGATCAATTTTATGAACACCCTTTTTACCGTTAAATGCGCGCATAAAATCATTACCGCTGCCCGTAGGCATTATACTGAAAGCGGCTCTGTTGCCTGCATTTGCATCCATAATTCCGTTTATAACCTCGTGTATGGTCCCATCACCGCCGCAAACAATGAATCTTAATTCATCCTCAGGATTATTAAGGCAGGTTTCGTTAACATACCGCCTTGCATCACCTACACATTTGGTTGTATATTTAATTGCATTTGTTTTCTTCAATTCGGCATTTACCGCGTCTCCGTGACCGGCTTTAGGATTGATGATCTGGAATATTTTCATTATTTTCTCCTTAATAGATTAAATACACTTTGATTATACAACATAATAAGACATTTTTCAAGAAAATATTTAATGCAAAAAATCAAATTTCATAAAAAATTCATAGTTATATGTGTTGACTAAAATAGAAAATTGATATATAATAATACAAATATAATTATTGGAGGTATGACAATGAGTTTTGAAGAATCCTACAAGTTTACAAAAGAAGCTTTAACCTTTGATGATGTGCTTCTTATTCCTGCCAAAAGTTCTGTTCTTCCTGCTGACATCAAGCTCGGAACAAGACTTACCAAAAAAATAACACTTAATGTGCCGATCTTGTCTGCAGCTATGGATACCGTTACAGAATCCACAATGGCTATAGCAATTGCCCGTGAAGGCGGTGCAGGTGTTATTCATAAAAACATGCCTTTAGAACGTCAGGTTGATGAAGTTGAAAGAGTTAAGAGAAGCGAAAACGGAGTAATTCTTGATCCCCTTTTTCTTTCCCCCGATAATTATGTTTATGAAGCCGAAGAGCTTATGGCAAAATATAAAATCTCCGGTGTACCGATCTGCGATAATGAACGCAAGTTAGTTGGTATCATCACCAACCGTGATATGCGTTTCTTGTCCTCTATGGATATGCAGATCAAAGAGGTTATGACCAAGGATAACCTTATTACATCCAATGTTGGCACAAGCCATGCCGAGGCACAGGAAATTTTGCGTCAGCACAAAATCGAAAAACTTCCCTTGGTTGATGAAAATAATGTTCTTTGCGGACTTATTACAATCAAGGATATTGAAAAAGGAAATAAATACCCCAATTCCGCAAAGGATTCTCAGGGGCGTCTTCTCTGCGGTGCAGCTATCGGTGCAACTGCGGATGTACTTGTTCGTGCCGAAGCACTTCTCAAGGCAGGTGCAGACTTCCTTGTACTTGACTCTGCTCACGGTCATTCCCAGAATATTCTTAATTCAATAAAAAAGGTTAAAGAAGCTTTCCCCGAAGCACAGCTTATTGCGGGTAACATTGCAACCGCTGAAGCTGCTATTGATATGATCAAGGCAGGCGCAGATGCAATTAAAGTTGGTATAGGCCCCGGATCTATTTGTACTACCCGTGTTGTAGCAGGTATCGGTGTGCCTCAGGTTACTGCAATCTTTGATGTTGCAAAAGCTGCAGCAGAATACGATATACCCGTAATTGCAGACGGCGGTATTAAATATTCCGGTGATATTACAAAGGCAATTGCAGCAGGTGCAGATGTAATAATGGTTGGTTCACTTCTTGCAGGCTGTGAAGAAAGCCCCGGTGAAACCGAAATTTATCAGGGCAGACGCTTTAAGCTTTATCGCGGTATGGGTTCACTTGCAGCTATGGAAAAGGGTTCTAAGGACAGATACTTCCAGGAAAACAACAAGAAGCTTGTTCCCGAAGGTATCGAAGGCCGTGTACCCTACAAGGGACCTGTTGCTGATACAGTTTATCAGCTCTTAGGCGGTCTTCGCAGCGGTATGGGTTACTGCGGTACCGAAACTGTTGCTCTCTTAAAGGAGAAGGGACAGTTTGTTCGTATCACAGGCGCAGGTCTTCGTGAATCTCATCCTCATGATGTTTCTATCACAAAGGAAGCACCCAACTACAGTACAATGTCATAAAGAAATAATTAAGGCTCCCGATCCGGGAGCCTTAATTATTTCTTTATTATGCAAAGGGATTTTCAGTCTTGTAAGGGAGGGAAGCAGGCTGGTTGTAAGAGATATCTTCTACACCAAGGAGCTTAACGACCTCAAAGAGTGTTTTACCGCAGTTTGCAAATCCAACACCTGAATGGTGAGGATAGTTCTTTTCGATAAGAACATGGCGGTAGAAACGGGGCATTTCAGGAATAGCGATAATACCTATTGTACCAAAGGAATGAGTAGGCATATCAAGAGTTTCACCCTGTGCAATATAGGATGTAAGTCTTGTATCAGCTGTACCCTGGAGTCTGAAAATGGTTACGGGAGAGGTGATAAGATCGCCTTCTGCAGTACCTCTTGTGATAAAGGGTTCGCCTTCGGGTTCAAGATCGCGTTTCATAATTCTCTGATAACCCATTGTAGGCTTCTTTAAGAAGCAGGTAGAACCGTTACCGCAATGGAATCCCATAAACATTTCGTTAGGCTTATAACCTTTTGCGTTTTCCTTATAGGTTTCGTAAAGATCCTTGGGAACAGTATTGTTGATATCAAGAAGTGCGGGAGCCTTGCCTGTAGCAAGATAGAGCATATACTCGGTAAGAGTACCGTAAATATCAACCTCGCAGGAAACAGTGATACCCTTAGCGCTAAGGCGTCCGTTTACATAGCAGGGAACTATTTTGAATGCAGTCTGGAAGGAGGGCCAGCACTTATTTGCAAAAATTACATGCTCGCATGCACCTCTGTTTGCTTCAGCCCAGTCAAGAAGCGTTACTTCATACTGTGCAAGTCTTGCAAGAGCGTCGGGATATGTAACACTTCCGCCGTAATCAGCAAGCATTTCTTCAACAATTGCAGGAATTCTTTCATCATTTTCGTGATCGTTAAATGAACAGAAGAGGTCAAGTTCGCTGTTTTCCTGAATTTCTACACCAAGGTCATAAAGAGGCTTGATGGGAGCATTACAAGCAATGAAGTCCTGGGGACGGGGGCCGAAGGAAATGATTTTAAGAGAAGACATACCAATTATTACTCTTGCAATAGGTTCAAATTCAGCTATAGAAGCTGCGGTTTCATCAGCAGTTCCAACGGGTTCTTCGGGAATGAATACTTTAAGACCGCGGAGCTTTAAGTTATATGATGCATTAAGCATACCGCAGTAAGCATCGCCTCTGCCGTCAAAAAGGTCGCTCATAGATTCTTCAGCAGCCGCGCAGAACATCTTGGGGCCCTGGAATTTCTGTGCCATCATGGTTTCGGGTGTTTCAGGACCAAAGTTACCAAGGTAAACGATAAGAGCATTAACACCGTTAACCTTGAGATCCTCAAGAGCTGCCATCGCGTCATTTTCATTTTCAACAAGTACGGGACAGTTATATACTTCAACACCGTTCTTATTACATTCTGCAACTACAGCATTTCTTCTGTTAGTGCTGAGTTCTTTTGAAAAACAGCTTCTGCTAACAGCAACAATACCCATTTTTACTTTTACATCGTTAGTAAACATAGTTGTTACTCCTTTATATTTTTAATTTTTTCATTATTTTATTTTCACCTCTGCCGAAATAATCAAACAGAGTGCAAAATTCATTATATAATTTATCGTATATTTTTTTATTTTCAAAATCGGGCTTATATACGGTATCCTTTAATTTACCCATTTTTTCGCTGGCTTCAATCACAGAATCATAGCCGCCCGTTTCCTTACCTGCAGCAACCGCACCGAATATTGCCGCACCGAGAGCCGCAGCCTGAGGTGAACCGGAAACCTTGATCTCGCAGCCTAAAACATCAGCATATAACTGCATAATAAAAGGATTCTTTTCGGCAATTCCGCCTGCAGCATGGATTTTTTCAATTTTCAGACCGTATTTTCTGAAATTTTCTATTATCATTCGTGCGCCGTAGGCAGTTGCTTCAACCAAAGCTCTGAAAATATCTTCGGGTTTTGTTGAAAGATTCATACCAACAATAGTACCCGAAAGATTTGCACCACCCTCAAGCGCTCTGTTACCGTTCCACCAGTCAAGAGCTATAAGACCGCATTCACCGGGAGAAAGCTTAGATGCAAGCATGAACATATACTGAATGTCAGAAATTCCAAGCTCTTTTGCCTTTTCCTTATATGAGAAGGGAAGAAGGTTGTTTAAATACCATGCAAAGTGATCTCCCATACAAGCCTGTCCCGCTTCATAACCGTAATAATCGGGAATCATTCCGTCTTTAACATAACCTGCAATCTCTTTTACATCCAATTCGCGTTCATCAAGAGTCATAAAGCAGGCAGAAGTACCTAAAATCAAAAGCATTTCACCCGGTTTTGTTACTTTTGCCGCAGGAACAGTACAATGACCGTCAATATTACCAACCGCAACTGCAATTCCGGGTTCAAGACCTAATTTTTGCGCCATTTCAACTGTTAATTCTCCGGCTTTTGTGCCTATAGACTGAACAGGAGCATTTAACTTTTCTGTTATAAGATTCTCTAAACGCGGATCTAATTCTTTAAAAAATTTGGTATCGGGATATCCGTCTTCGTTATGCCATAAAGCCTTATATCCTGATGTACATGAGCTGCGGATCTGTTTATCGGTCAATTGCCAAACTATCCAGTCTGCCGCTTCAATAAAATAATCGGCTTCAGCATATACCTGCGGTGCATTGTTAAGGATATGCATAACCTTTGGAACAAGCCATTCAGGGGAAATATTGCCGCCGTAGCGTTCAATAAATTTCATAGCCTTATTTTTTGCATGATCAGTTAATTTTTTTGCTTCATTTACAGAAGAGTGATCCTTCCACAGCTTAACATAAGAGCAGGGAACCAAGGCAAACTTTTCATTAAAACAAAGAGGGGTACCGTCAGCATATACAGGAATTAAGGTACATGATGTAAAATCAACACCTACACCAATTATGTCCGATTTGTGAACACCTGATTTTTTGATTATTTCAGGAACACAGTGTTCAAGTACATCTAAATAATCCTTTGGATGCTGCAAGGCATAATCTTTTGGAAGTTTTATATCCGAATTATATAAAACTTTATCCATAACACCGTGTTTATATTCAAGAACCTCGGTTGCGATTTCTTCGCCGGTAGAAATATCTACAATAACAGCCCGACCGGATAAAGTACCGTAATCAATTCCAATTGTGTATAAAGACATAATCAGCTCCTAAATGTATTTATTTAATTATATCATAAGGAATTATATTTTACAAGAATTTTTTAAATATATAGTAAATTTCTTTATTTAGTATATTTCAGAATCCAAAGGAATTTTTTCAGACATATAAAGTATCATTAAACAAAAATAAAATCGAAAGGAAATTATTCAGACATATAAAGTATCGTTAAAAATAAATAAAATCGAAAGGAAT
>JAFYPJ010000068.1 GCA_017547545.1 Clostridia bacterium
AGCCTGTAGGTGAGTATTACCGCTTCTGTTGCGGAAACGCTCCATGCAAGGGAGAGTAATGCCTTTTCCTTTGTTAAGCATCCTGCAAGGAAAAGTACACCCAAAAGGGTTATATGGAATATTGAACCTATTATATTTGAATAATTTACATGCTTTGTTTTTCCCATTGCCGTCATGGTGGGGAAGCCTAAAATAAAGTTTGGCAGGGTTATTATTGCCATGGGAAGCATTGCACGAAGTACATATCCCGCATTGGCAAAATCCGGTCCGAAGAACCATTTGCAGAAGGGAACTGCAAGAATATATATTACGGCACATCCTGCAATTATTACGGGTTCTATTATCAAAAGCATCTTTTTTACAAGCTTGAAATCTCTGTTCTGCGCCATGTATGGGTACATGCTTTCGGATATGGGCATCAGCGCATTTCTTCCTGCGGTTACAAGTCTGTTTGCCGCACCGTAATGACCTGTTGCTCCTCCGCTTACCGTTATAATGTCAAGAAGCAGAATGTTTAATGAGGTGTATGCCATTGTTGCAAAGTTTGAGAAAAAGAATTGGAAGGAATATGCATATTCCTTTAACACTCTTTTTACCGGAATTTTTGCAAATCCAATACCTAACTTTTTGTATACATGTATATATGCAAAAATCATTGCAATACCGTTACCAACAAGGGTAAATCCGGGTACCATCCAAAGATCCGAGGGTTCTTTAAATAATATAAGGATCGCTGTCATAAACATTGCGCGGATGATTACGGTTCTGTAGGTTATTGCAGACATTTTTTCAAGTCCGCGGTATAAAAAGTCGGGAGTCATGGAGGCAAGGGTTTCTGCTCCGAAATATAAGAGAAGAATATTTGTTTTTGAACCCCATGCCGGAATAAGATTACATAGGAGTATAAGTACCAGAAGGGATGCTGCGATAAGGAAGAGCTTACAGGATACAACCGAGGAAAGTATTCTTCCTATCTCCTTTTTATCCTCTCTGTTTTTTGTTATTTTTTCTGTGGCAGACTGAATAAAGCCAAAATCCACAACCATTCTGAAATATGCAATTATCGCTACCGATGCTTCGATATATCCGCCGTAGAGTGCATCACCCAAAATTTGTGTTTGCTTTGGTATGATAATGAAGCTCATCAAGGTTGTTGAAAACTGCATTATATACAGCATTATTGTGTTTACTAACAAGGTTTTTCTGCCGCTTGAAAGTTTATTTGCCAAAATATAACCTCACAATTATTTTTTAATAGTAAATAACAGCTTTAAAATTTTATAACGGTTTCCCATAACCAGTTTGTAGGCTAATTTTTTCATGCCGGGAATTTTGTTTATATATTTGTTTTTCTTAAAATCGGGGAAGTTTTCTTTTGTGTAGTCCTTAAATTTCGTTAAAAGAGGATGCTTTGTGTTTGCCATAAGAACCCTTACCGATGCGGCAATTATAATATTGTCTATTGCCAAACGGCAAAGCTCATCCTTGTATTCTTCAAAGAGTCCCTGCTGTTTGAACCATGAAATAATATCTTCAAAGGCATCAATGATTTCAACATTTCTTTCGATATTTGCAGAACGCATTATCGAACCCTCTCTTTGCAGATATACATATAGATTATCGTTGATCGTGAAAATTGATTCTGCCTTTGCAAATACCTTCAGGGTTGTGCGGATATCCTCATACCATGCCCGTTCGGGGTACTGTATATTATTTTCTGTGTATAATGTTTTTTTCCAAATTCTGCTCCATGCATTGGGAAGGGAAAGAAGAAATTCGGGATGCTCCTTCAAGGTAAAGGGCTTGGAGTAACAGGCATAATTTGAATTTAATGCATTCCTTTCTCCTAAGGCGTTTTCTGTGTAGATATTAAATGCAATTATATCTGAGCCTGTTTCTTTTATTTTGTTTGCAAGGATCGAAAGGGTGTTTTTTACAACTGTGTCATCGCTGTCCACAAAAAGCAGGTATTCACCCTTTGCGGCATCAATGCCCGTGTTTCTTGCACCGCCGAGACCTTTATTTTGCTGATGGATCACCCTTACTGTTTTCGGGTGTGCCGAAGCTATCTTATCACAGAGTTCGGGGCAAACACCGTCTGTTGAGCCGTCATCTACAAGAATAATCTCGTAATCGGTAAAATCGGTATCCATAACCGAATTTACGCATTTTTCTAAATATTCCTTTACATTATAAACGGGGATAATAACACTTATCAGCATTTTAAACCTCTTATACTCTGCGCTTGGCTTTAAGACGCCTGAATTTGGGTTTTCTTTCTTTTTTTGGTATATCCGGATATTCCTTTAGCTTTACAAGGTAATAAACTATTGCAAGAAGGGCGGATAAGAATATTGATGCATCGGGGCGGCGCAGTACACCTGCTGTGAGGTATGCATGGATAAGACACATTACAAGACCTATACCCATGCTCCCTGCTTCCATGGTAAAGTATTTTGCGGCATTTTTCCAAAGCGCCCAGATAACAAGATAAATAAAGTAACCAAGGAAAATAAGGTATGCAACAAGACCTGTAATTCCGTAGAGATAATATATGCCGTGGAAATCGTTTTCAACATCATATATCATTTCACCCTGCTGAGTGTTAACCGTGAATCTTGCAAGCTCAAGACCGAAAAGTCTTGAAAGGAATTCATTGCTTGAATCCTCCATCAAACACTCGCCGAACATGATTTTCTTCTCTCTTATATCTGTGAAATCATATATATCGGTTGTGTAATCAAAGAGCTCCATTGTTCTTTCGTAACCGAAAATTTCAACAAAGTCTGCCGCTTTCCATGCATAAAGGGGAGAGAGATTTTTGATCTTTTCCTTTTTTGTCATTTTGTCAAGAACCTCAAGCTCTTCAACCTTTTCGTCTGCCCAGCCCTGAACCTTGCCTTGCCATTCATCGTCATTATCCTTATGATCCATCATGGGGGATACGGGGAGCAGAACTACAAAAAGAATGGCGAGTGCGAATAATACCGCACTTTTTATCCATTCCTTGCGGTTAAGGATAAGAATTATTACACCAAGACCAACACTTGCCGCGATAATGCCAAGATAAGCAAGACGGGTACAGAAATAGTACATTGCAAGGAAGCCTGTTACAACAGTTGCCCAGAAAAGTATCTGGCAGGCAGGCTTCTTTTTGTTTTTCCATGTTAACTGCCAACCGAGCGAAAGGGGTAAAAGGGTGGAGAGATTTGCACTTTGTGTGTTTGTGTTGTTGAACCAACCAAGCATACCCTTGCCGTCTGTATAGGTGTGAGGATCTGTTCCTGTAAGGGTGCTTACTATCATAACAACATAAATAAGAATAAGTGCCGCGGTTATACCGAACTGGATACCCTGATATGTTTTACCGTTATGCTTAAAAAGTGTTATAAAGCAGATTACACATACAGGCATCTGTATTACTCTTATATAGTTTGAAAGATCTCCGACTATTGCAAATTCGGAGTTTTCAATAAAACATACTATGGCATGTAATGCATATACCGCTATCATAATTGCAGACATTGCAAAGTATATATTCTTTTTTTCTGAAATTGAAAATGAATACAAAACGGTTATAAACAGTACTCCGAGTCTCATGAGCAGAGTGATGGAAGAAGGCATGCTCCATTCTGTAAACCAATAGGAAATTACATTCATTATCGGTTGAATGAACAGTATAAAAGCAATAAATATATGTGCATTTGAGGATAATTTTGCTTTAAGATTCATGTGTTTTTCCTTTCGTTTCGGAGTTTTGGTTTATTTTTACAAGATAAAAAACTACTGCAAGTACAATGCTGAGATAGAATGAAGCATTTGGTCTCCTTAATACACCTGCCGTTGCATATACATGCAAAAGCAGATTTATAAGGGAAATGCCGAATGCTGCGCTGTCTGAATTAAAGATAGCTTTTGGCTTTTTGATAAGGGATACTGCAATTAAGAAAATAAAGTATGAAAGAAATGCAAGTATCAGTACAAGACCTACGGCTCCGCAAAGATAATAGATTCCGTGAAAGTCTTTTTCTGCATCAAGAACCTCGTTTGCTGCACTCAATGCCGCATATTCGATGCCGAAGAGCTTTGCTCCTATGCCGTTTTCCTCCATAAGCATGGAGTTGTAGTTGTTTTTCATTAAGCGGACATCGCAGATATCGGATGCCTTTTCGCTGTAATTGTAGAGCAAAACTGTTTTTTCCAGACCGAATCTCTCAACAAGTCCTTCGAGATATTCGGTATACGCGCCTTCAAGTCTTTTTATCCTGAACTCATCTTCGGTTATATCTTCGTTTTTCAGTGATTCTTCGCATTCACTTATAAGGCGGTTGATATTTTCCTGCTTCTTTACGGCGTTTTCAGCGACCTTTTTCTGATTTTCATACATTGGCGAAACAGGGAATAGTGCGATAAATACAAGAGTTGCGGCAACCAAAGCGATTATCGGCTTTTTGTTTTCTCTTCCTGTGATCAAAAGGGTTATAATAAATCCCACGCCGTTGATTACAAGTGCAATATATGCAAGTCGGGTGGCAAATAACCAAAGCATACCAAAGCTTATGAGCATTGATAAAAGCATTACGGGAAG
>JAFYPJ010000069.1 GCA_017547545.1 Clostridia bacterium
AGATATGCAGACACAAAGGCACAGAAAACAAATTATAAGGCAGATCTTGATGCTTTTGCAGATAAGGATTCTATCAGCGATTGGGCAGCAGATGGTGTAAACTATGCAGTTGCAACAGGCCTTTTCAAGGGCAACGAAAAGGGCGAGTTTGCTCCTCAGGGCAAGGCTTCAAGAGCTGAGCTTGCAACAGTTCTTCAGAGAGTAAATGTACGCGCAGAAAGCCGTGTTCTTTGCTGGGGTGACAGCCTTACAATGGGTATCGAAACAGGTTGGGGTAATTTTGTTGACATTCCTTATCCCGAAAGACTTGGCGAATATCTCGGCCTTGAATCTGTTAACCTTGGTATCGGTTCCGAAACCTCTGATATGATAGCAATGCGTCAGGGCGGTATCAAAATGTATGTTAACGGTATCACTATCCCTGCAGATTGTACTCCCGTTGCAATTTACCCCGTAGCAGAAGGAACAGATGAAGTTTCTTCCTTTGGTCTTTACGGCTTTGAGGGTGTAAATGATGTTGAAATAGCAGGAATCAAGGGTAAGATCACCGGTAAAAACGGTGAAACCTCCGGCAGATTCAACACAACAATTTATTTCACCCGTAACGAACCCGGTGAAGCTGAACTTAAGATTACAGAGCCTACACAGATTATTACCAAGTATATGGAAGAAAAGAAGGAAAACGATATTCTCGTTATCTGGGTTGGTTCAAATGACCTTTACGGTGCAGGTGACACAAGCTTGTTTGAAACTATAGTAGCAAATCAGCAGGCAATGATAGACTATGCAGGTACTGATGAATTTGTTATCGTAGGCTACACCGCAAACACCTATATCGGTAACGATAGCTTCAGAGAATGTACAGATGAATTCAATAAGCTTATGGCAGAAAAATGGGGCGAAAAGTTCCTTGATGTTAAGGCATATATGGCAACAGAACAGTGTCTTGCAGATCAGGGTATTACTCCTACTGCTCATGATATGGAATTCCTTAACAAGGGTTGGATCCCTCCGTCACTTCTTGAAGACAGTCCAAACCTTATCCATTTCAACCAGCTCGGTTATGATATCGTAGCAGATATGGTTGCTGCAAAAATAGTTGAATTAGGTTATTTGAACTAAAAGTATTGCATTTTCAGAAATTATATAGTATAATAAACGCAATTATTTCCAAGGAGAAAATCGAAAATTATGATTATTGAACAGTACCAGAAGTGTGTTGACGATCTCTTTAAAAAAGTAAGAGATACTCAGATGGACAAAATTAAAGAAGCAGGCAAGATGATGGCTGATGCTATGTGTGCAAAGAAGAATATTGTTATTCATGACACAGGCCATATCATCAATGCTGAAATGACACAGCGTAGCGGTGGTCTTATTGCTCCCAAGATGCTCAGATACTATCTTGTAACTGAAACAGACGGTCTTGACACTCCCGAAAAGAGAGCAAAAAACCTCAACATGGAAGGCATGGCAGAGCTTGTTTATCGTTGTTCTTATATGACAGGCGGAGACCTTCTTATCATCGGTTCTGTTTCCGGCAGAAGCGATCAGGTTGTTGACCTTGCCATTACCTGTAAGAATCATGGTTGTAAAATCATTGCTCTCACCTCTCTTGAATATTCAAGTCAGGTACAGAGCTGTCATACCAGCGGCAAGCGTCTTTTCGAGATTGCTGACCTTGTAATTGACAACTGTGCACCTTTAGGTGACGGTATGATGGATCTTGAAGGCTATGAAGTACCCTTTGGTCCCGCTTCCGGTCTTTCTGCAGTATACATAATGTGGCAGGTTTATGCAGCTTGTATCGAAGAAATGGAAAAGAGAGGTAAGAAACCCGGCATACTTAAGAGCTCCAATAACGGCGGCGATGATTTCAACCTTGAGCTTGAGCACCGTTATCAGGAACTTGGATATTAATTTCCTATACAAAAAAAGCATCCTTCGGGATGCTTTTTCTGTTACTATATTCGATGAATTTCAAGGAGCAATTCTAAACTGCAGCTATATTGACAACTGTTTTAAAGAATGTTAAAATAATTTATATACTTATAAATTTTGGAGAAGAACATGAAAAATTTTTCAAATCGCCTGCTTTCGTTAATTCTTGTTGTTATAATGCTTTTACCCATGATCTCTGCAATGGGATTTACTGTATCTGCCGCAACATATAGCGGAAATTGCGGCGATAATCTCACCTGGACACTTAACACATCTACAGGTGTACTTGATATTACCGGCACGGGGGAGATGAATAATTATTTATATAGTAATAATGTACCTTGGTTTTCTTACTTTTCTTACTTAAAAACCGTAAATGTCTCTAACGGTGTCACAAGCATAGGTAGTCATGCGTTTGATGGATGTACCTCACTTACAAGTGTAAGTATTCCAAATTCGGTAACAAGCATAGGTTTTTATACATTTTATGAATGTACCTCACTTTCAAAGGTGTATATAACAGACCTTGAAGCATGGTGTAAAATAAGTTTTAATTCTTCTTATTCAAATCCGCTATATTACGCAAAAAAATTATATTTAAACAGTATTCTTGTAACAAATCTTGAAATCCCTGATTCTGTAACAAATATAGGTAGTTATGCATTTTATGGATGTTCTTCCCTTACAAGTGTAAGCATTCCTGATTCGGTAACAAGTATAGATAGGTATGCATTTGAAGGTTGTACCTCACTTTCAAAGGTGTGTATAACAGACCTTGAAGCATGGTGCGAAATAGATTTTGGCTATTCTACTTCAAATCCGTTATATTATGCCAAAAATCTGTATCTTAACGGAGCTCTTGTAACAAATCTTAAAATCCACGATTCGGTAACAAGCATAGGCAGGTATGTGTTTTATAGATGTACCTCACTTGCAAGTGTAAGCATTCCCGATTCGGTAACAAGTATAGGTAGTGATGCATTTTATGGATGTTCTTCCCTTATAAGTGTGTATATTACAGATCTTGAAGCATGGTGTGAAATTAATTTTAGTAATTCTGAATCAAACCCGTTATATTACGCCGAAAATCTGTATTTTAACGGAGCTCTTGTTACAAATCTTGAAATTCCCGATTCGGTAACAAGCATAGGTAGTTATGCATTTTATGGATATACATCGCTTACAAGCGTGATCATCCCGGATACGGTAATTAGCATAGGCTCAAATGTATTTTATGGATCTGCATATTATGAAAACAGCAGTAATTGGGAGAACGGTGTTCTGTATATTGATAATCATTTAATTAAGGCAGAAATATCTCTTAAAAGTCCATATTCCATAAAAGAGGGTAGTGTGTCTATTGCCGGTTCTGCATTTTCTAATTGCACATCGCTTAAAAGCATCGATTTGCCCGATTCGTTAATAAGTATAGGCTCAAGTGCATTTTCTAATTGCAAATCGCTTAAAAGCATCGATTTGCCTGATTCGTTAATAAGTATAGGTTCAAGTGCATTTTATAAGTGCTCTTCGCTTACAAGCATAAGTATTCCGGATACGGTAAAAAGGATAGGTTCAAATGCATTCAATGAATCTGCATATTATAAAAACAGCAGTAATTGGGAGAACAGTGTTCTGTATATTGACAATCATTTGATTCAGGCAAAAACAACTCTTAAAAGTTTATATTCTATAAAAGAAGGAACATTAACAATTGCTGAAAATGCATTTGAAAGCTGCGCAACCCTTGTAAATTTAACTATACCCAATTCTGTAATATCCATAAATAACAATGCATTCATCGACTGTATAGCACTTACAAGTGTAAAAATTACAGATTTAACATCATGGTGTAAAATCAATTTCGGAAATTCTTGTTCAAACCCGTTATATTACTCCGAAAATCTGTATTTTAACGGAGTTCTTGTAACAAATCTTGTAATTCCCGATTCGGTAACAAGTATAGGTGATTATGCATTTAATGGTTGTAACTCGTTTATGCGTATGAGTATTCCCGATTCGGTAACAAGCATAGGTGAAAGCGCATTTGAAAATTGCGGCAAGCTTATAAGTATAAGCATTCCCGATTCGGTAACAAGTATCGGAAACAGTGCATTTGGAAATTGTACTTCACTTAAAAGTGCAACCGTTGGTAATTCTGTTACAGAATTAAATTATGTGTTTGAACAATGCGATCTTCTTACAGATGTTACAATAGGCAATTGTGTTAAGGTGATCACAGGTGCATTCCGTGATTGCAAATCTCTGAATAAAGTGATCATTCCGGGTTCTGTAACAACTATAGGTGATTATACATTTTATAATTGTACCAAGCTTGCAAGCGTTACAGTTCCGGTTTCTGTAACAAGTATAGGTAATAATGTATTTCATTATGATAATAACGGTGTTTCACAAAAACTGAATTTAGTTACAATCAAATGCTATCAGGATTCGTATGCTTATACTTATGCTGTTAATAACGGCTTTAGGCGAGAGTTGATTGCCGAAAACCATTCCTTTACAAATTATATATCCGATAATAATGCCGGTTGTGTAACAAACGGAACAAAAACGGCACTTTGCAATTGCGGTTGCGGTGCAACGAATACTATAGTTGATGAGAACAGTAAGCTGGGCCATTTGTTTGAAAATTATATAAGTGACGGTAATGCAAGTTGTTTAAAGGACGGCACAAAAACCGCAAAATGCAACAGATGTAATGTAACCGATACAGTAACAGAGGAAGATAGCGCCCTTGGTCATGTATTTACAAACCATATAGCTGACGGTAATGCTACCTGTTTAAAGGACGGCACAAAAACCGCAAAATGTAACAGATGCAATGTAACCGATACAGTCTCAGATAAAGGTTCGGCCCTTGGTCATGAGTTTACAAACTACATATCTGACGGTAATGCAAGTTGTTTAAAGGACGGCACAAAAACCGCAAAATGTAACAGATGCAATGTAACCGATACAGTCTCAGATAAAGGTTCAGCCCTTGGTCATGAGTTTACAAACTACATATCTGACGGTAATGCCACCTGCTTAAAGGATGGCACAAAAACTGCAATTTGTAACAGAAAATGCGGTGCATATGATACAGTAACCGATGTGGGTTCAAAGGATTCTGTCAGCCATAAATATCAAAGCACTATAATCCGCGAAGCAAGCTGTTCTCAAAGCGGACTTGTAAAGTATATGTGTAATATCTGCTCGGATTATTATACAGAGGGAATCCCAACTGTTGAACATGTTTTCAAAAATTATATATTTGATAAAAATGCAACCTGTATCAGTAACGGCACAAAAACCGCCTATTGCAGTAACGGCTGCGGTGCTTCAAATACGGTTGACAATACAGACCTTGTTCCGGAGGACAAGCTACATAATTATACGGGTGAAATATTAGAGCCTCCTACATGTTCTGTTGTGGGAACTAAAATATATATTTGCTCACTTTGCCGGGATATGTATACAGAGGATATTCCTACCGTTGAGCACAGAGGAAGCTGGGGAGTAACTAAAGAACCAACCGTAAAAGAGGAGGGTATAAATAGCTTTACCTGTGTGGTATGCGGTTTTGTTATCAAAACAGAGAAAATCGACAAGCTTACAGTATCAATAAGCTTTCCCGATGTACCCAAATCAGGTTCATGGTACTCGGAAGGTGTATATTACTGTGCAGCAAACGGATATATAACCGGTACGGATAAAGGTACATTTGATCCAAACGGTAAGCTGGCCCGCGAACAATTTGTGGTTATTCTTGCAAGAGTATCGGGAGCTGATCTGACTAAATATACAAAATCAAATTTTAGTGATGTTGATCCTTCCTCATGGTACGGACCTTGTGTTATATGGGCATACACAAACGGCTTTGTATACGGTGTAGGTGACGGTTCAATGTTTGGTGTAGGTCAGGATATGTCCCGTGAACAGCTTGCAACAATGTTCTACAGATATGCAAAACAAAATGGAGTTGATACTTCGTGTAAAACCGATATTTCGGTATTTGAGGATAATATATTTATATCTTCTTGGTCGCAAGAAGCATGTTCCTGGGCTATTAATGTTGGACTTGTGGGATCTATAAATACAGACAGAAAGATTCTTGCCCCCAGAATGGTAGTAACCAGGGCTCAGGCGGCAAAAATATTTATGAATTATGACAGTATAAAAAACAAAAAATAATATACTTGAAATATAAAATCTCCCGATTTTTTCGGGAGATTTTATATTTCCGTTAATATTGCTCTGCAGGGAGCGCCGTCGCACCCGGCAAGGTTAAGGGGTGCTGCAAAAAGGAAATACCTTCCTTTCGGTACATTTGAAAGCCTTATACCTTCAAGTAAAACCGTTTCTGCACCCAAAAGTACCCTGTGTACCGCCAAAGGTGAGTCTTTTGGGCCAACGGTTTGGGATTCGTTGCCGATAAGCTCTGTCCCGGCATTTGCAAAAACCTCTGCGGCCTCAAGGGATACGGTGGCATCCCCTTTTATAAGTATTTTTTTGCAGTTATTTGATTCTTCGAGTATTGTTATTGCATCCTTTGCCGTAACAATGCCTTGAATTTCTGCCACATAGCAATATCCCACCAATTTGTCAAGGGATATTTGATCTATAGCTTTTCCGTTATCAAAAAAGTGAAAGGGTGCATCTATATGAGTGCCGTTATGATTGCAAAGAAAAGTGGTAGAAAGATTACATATACCGTTTTCGGCAATAGTTGTTATTATTTTCTTTTCAGGCTTGGGGTCTCCGGGAAAAACTTCACAGGAAAAAAGTTCTTGTGTTATATCGTATATTTTCATATTTATTCTCCGTATGTCTTGACTTCATACTGCAATTGATATTATAATAATTATATAACAAATTGTATTTACAGTCAAGGGAGGATCTATGAAAAAGAAGTTGGGCTTTGGGTGTATGAGATTACCTGAGAGAGATAGTGAAATAGATCATGATGCCTTTTGCAAAATGGTCGATTATTTTATAGGTGAGGGATTTAATTATTTCGATACTGCTCACGGATATCACGGTGGCAATAGCGAAATTGCCCTTCGTGAATGCCTTGTTAAAAGATATCCCCGCGAAAGCTTTGTTCTCTGCGATAAGCTTTCTACAAACTTCTTTGAAAAGGAAGAGGAAATACGCCCCTTCTTTGAAAACCAGCTTGAGTGGTGCGGTGTTGATTATTTTGATTACTATTTAATGCACGCTCAGGATAGAAACCTGTATGAAAAGTTCATGAGCTGTAATGCATATGATATAGCAAAGGAGCTTTTGTCAGAGGGGAAGATAAAGCATCTCGGTATCTCCTTTCATGATAAGGCGGACGTGCTTGAAAGAATACTCACCGAGCATCCCGAAATAGAGATAGTACAGATACAGTTCAATTATGTTGACTATGAAGATCAGTCGGTAGAATCCCGTAAGGTTTATGAGGTATGTCGCAAATTCGGTAAGCCTGTTATAGTTATGGAGCCAGTTCGCGGCGGCAGTCTTGTCCGCATACCTGATGAGGCAAAGGTTGTTTTTGATGCCCTTGAGGGTGGCAGCTATGCGAGCTATGCCATTCGTTTTGCCGCAGGCTTTGAGGGTGTGGTAATGGTTCTTTCCGGCATGGGTGATATTGATATGGTAAAGGATAATAGCTCCTACATGAAGGATTTCAAACCCTTAAACGAAGCCGAAAGGGAAGCGGTGGATAAGGTTTGCTCTATCCTTACAACCAAGGATCTTATCCCCTGTACTGCGTGTAATTACTGTGTTGACAGTTGTCCTGTGAATATTGCGATCCCCGATTTCTTCTCCTGCCTTAACGGTAAAAAGAGATATAATACATGGAATTCCAATTACTATTACGGTATTTATACCGAAAAGGGATCAAAGGCAAGCGACTGTATAGAATGCGGCGCTTGTGAGGGTCTGTGTCCTCAGCATCTTGAAATAAGAAAATTACTGAAGGAGGTTGCCGACACCTTTGAAAAATGAACGTGCTGATTTTAACTTAACAGAATCAAATAAGCTTGTTGACTTGGAAAATGATATTACTGAAGAAATGACGGACGATGAAAAGATCGATATTGTTGCAGCTTGTATTCTCAAGGAATACCGTCAGGTATTTGAAGAATTAGCAAAATAATAAAGCTTAAGGAGTCTTTTCGGACTCCTTAATTATTTTGTGTATCTGCAGTTTTTTGCTATTTTGACAAGTCCCATTCTTTCACAACTTTCAACACCTAAAGGATCATTTTCGTCTTCATGAGCGTTCGAATTACCTATGGTCGATCCCTCCTTTAAGCATATATCGATTATGTACTTCCATATAAGCTCAACTGCCTCACGTTTCTTGTGATCATCTATTGTAAAGATACCGCCGATGTCATATTTTTTTATATCTCTGATAATATCGAGGCAGGGAAGCGCATAGCAGATGATTTCAGCGTTTTTGAATACCCCAAAGCCGCGAAGCCCCGTGTTTGCTTTACCTGAAAATGCACCCTCCAATGCTTTTACATGGCAGTCGGCACAGCCACCGTATCTGCGGAAGCTCCAAATTAAAGGAAGATCCTTTTCATTAAGCTCTCTGACCTCTAAGCCGTTATATTTCGGAACAGTCACATTTTTGTCCCGATATATCATATCATATCCGTAACGGCAGGTCACCCCTGCTTAACCATCCGCAAAAACCGAAAGCTCATTATTTTCATCAACCACACCGAGCAAGATTTCTTTATAGCTTTTATAACCCTGTATCTCCAACTGTTTTTGAAGCCATGTAGTATCAAGGCCGCTTCTTTTGAGATTCTCTTTTAACAGCTTTCCTTCCATGATTATTTCGGTAAAGATAAATTCGGGTTCGGTTTCGATGTTGATATCACTTGCATTAAGCGGTCTTTTGGCGCTTTTGGGGAGAACGGTAAGCTGTCCGTTATATTCGAAAATTGCAGTTTGAATATCATTTAAATTAAAGTAACCTTCTTTTCTGCACATAACCATGAATTCGGAGAGGTCAATTTTAGCCTTTTTCATATTTTTTCGGTATAGCTTTCCGTTGTCCATTATAATGGTAGGAGTGCCGTTGATATACTTTCTTGTTTTAGGAAATTTACTTGTTATGGTAGTGAGTAAAACCGTAATAACCCCGTAAATTGCCATGGCAATAAGGGGTTTTAGCGGTTTTTCAATCTCTGTTGCCATTTCTGCCGCAATTGAGCCAATGGTGATACCTGTGATATAATCGAAAAAATCAAGGGCAGACATCTGCTTATGTCCCAATATTTTTGCGATTATAAATAGGGCAATGGCGGAAAACAATGCACTTAATGCAACCTTTATCAATTCCATTTTCTACTCCAGAATATTAGTTTTCATTATTATATTTTTGTAAAGGTTGGTCAAATTTATTCAAAGCGTGATTGAAAATACATGTAATATGTGTTATACTGTTTGTATAAACGGAGGTGGAAAAATGAATAAACTTACAGATACATTTAAATTGAATAACGGTTATGAAATACCTTGTGTTGGATTTGGCACCTGGCAGATTCCAAATGATGAACTTTGTGTTGGATCTGTAGTTAAGGCGGTGGAATGCGGATATCGTCATATTGATACCGCTGCAGTTTACGGAAATGAAAAAAGGGTAGGGGAAGCCATAAAGAATTGCGGTGTAAAAAGGGAAGAGCTTTTTATAACAAGTAAGGTATGGAACAGTGAACGGGGTTATGAAACCACCCTTGCGGCATTTGAAAAGACTATGAATGATCTTTGCCTTGATTATCTCGACCTCTATCTCATTCATTGGCCTGCATCCGCTTACCGTTTTAAAAATTGGGAGGAAATTAACCTTAATACCTGGAGGGCGATGACCGAGCTGTATAAGGCAGGCAGAATAAAGGCTATCGGAGTTTCAAATTTCCTGCCCCACCACCTTGATGCACTTATGAAAACCGAAGTTAAGCCTATGGTAAACCAGATAGAATATCATCCGGGGCAGATACAGGAGCATACGGTTGATTACTGTAACAAAAACGGTATAACCGTTGAAGCCTGGAGTCCTCTCGGTACGGGAAAGATGCTTAAAAACGAAGTCCTTGTTAAGATTTCCGAAAAGTATAATGTAAGTGTGGCACAGTTATGCATCCGTTTCTGTTTGCAAAACGGAATCCTGCCCCTTCCCAAATCGGTAACTCCTTCAAGAATCAAAGAAAATGCTGATGTTTTTTCATTTGAAATATCAAAAGAGGATATGGTAAAAATAAATTCAATGGAATATTTTGCAGGATCGGGACTTGATCCGGATACAGAGGATTTTTAAGATTTTTTCAAAAAATAGAAAAAATTGTATTGTATAATTAAAAAAATCGTGATATAATTTATAATAAATTGAAATTTAATCAAAAAGGAGCAAAATAAAGTGAACGAAAAAGTACAGAGAGTCATGGATATGATCCGTGAGAATGACATTAAAATGGTTGACTTTAAGATGGTGGATATAAACGGACAGTTCCGCCATGTTACCATTCCTGCAAAGGATTTCTCTGAAGAAGTAATGAAGAACGGTATCGGTTTTGATGCTTCCAACTACGGTTACGCGGTTGTTGAAAAGAGCGACATGGTATTCATTCCCGATCCCGACAGTGCGGTAATAGATCATTTCTGCGAAATTCCCACCGTTTCTATGGTTGGTAATGCAATGATCATCGACTATCCCGAAAACCGTCCCCTTCCTCAGTATCCCAGAAATATAGTTCTTGCAGCAGAGCAGTATATGAAGGATAGCGGTGTTGCCGATGAAATGTACATACTTCCCGAATTTGAATTCTATCTTTTCGATCAGGTGGGCTGGGAAGTTGCTCCCAACTCTATCGGTATGAGTGTTGATTATGCTCAGGCACACTGGAACAGCTATAATGAAGGTACCGGCGTTGTAGTTCCAAAGCAGAAGAATTACCATATCGCTAAACCCTTTGACGATTCTTATGAAATGAGATCCGAAATGTGCATGCTCATGGAGGAGCTTGGCATAGGTATCAACTATCACCACCCTGAGGTTGGTGCGGCAGGTCAGTTTGAAATTGAGCCTAAGTTAGGTCAGATGTCCAAGATGGCAGATGCTACCATGCAGATAAAATATATTATCCACAATGTTGCACGCAAGTACGGCAAATCCGCAACCTTTATGCCCAAACCCGTAATGGGTGAAGCCGGTAACGGTATGCATGTTCATATGCTTCTCTTAAAGGATGGCGAGCCTGTATTCTCTGATGACAACGGATATTCTCATCTTTCCAAGGAAGCTCACTACTTTATGGGCGGTCTTTTGAAGCATATTGCATCTCTCTGTGCAATAACCAATCCCAGCACTAACTCCTTCAAGCGTCTTGTTCCCGGCTTTGAGGCTCCCGTAACCGTTGGTTATGCAACTTCTAACAGAAGTGCGGTAATAAGAATTCCGGCTTATGCAAAGGAACCCAAGCTTCGTCGTTTCGAGCTCCGTAACCCCGATGCTACATGTAATCCCTATCTTTGCTATGCAGCTATACTTATGGCAGGTCTTGACGGCATCAAGAACAAGATAGATCCCCATGCAAACGGTTGGGGCCCCTATGATATGAATCTTTTCCACTTGAGCGATGAAGAAAAGGCAAAGCTTACTCAGCTTCCCACCTCTCTTGATGAAGCTCTTGATGCTCTTGAAAAGGACTACGAATACCTCACCGAAGGCGGAGTATTCCCCGAATCACTCATCAAGAAGTTCATTGCAACAAAGCGTGAAGAATGCAGAGCGTTGGCAGCAATTCCTCATCCTGCTGAATTTGACCGTTATTATAATCTTTAATATTACAATAGAAACTCCCGAACCTTTTGGTTCGGGAGTTTCTATTTAAAGATTATAATCAACCTACATATACAAGGCAGGAATCGGAAAAACCTGCTGCAGATTTAACGGTTACCATAACCATACCCGGAGCATAACCGGTTAAAATACCGTTTGAATCAACCGTTGCAATGGCAGGATCGTTTGTTTCCCAGGTAAGGGGGGCAGAATCTGCTGTTGTGTTGATATCTATGGAACCGCCAACAGAGCAGGCTGCTATACCGTCTACTGTTATATAAGAGTATGAAGAATAACCAACATAGGTCTGGCCCTGATAATCAACCTCAACCTGCAGCCATACGGGGTCATCCCGATCACCGGTGTTGACGGTGGAAAGTACAGTAAGGGGAGTACCTCTTAAAAGCTGGATCAAAGAGGAAAAACCGTAGGAATTGGTATAAACAGGGGTATAATTAACAGAAGGACCTGAACGCAGGTGGAGAAAATCGTTTGAAGGAACATTTACTACACCCGTTTTTGTGGTGTTGCAATTTGTTATCTTTATGTAGGAAAGGTTGGCAATAGCAGTATCCTCAGTACCGATAGTGGTGCGGTAACCCGAAACCTGATAGCAATCATTGCAAACTACCGATTTTGCAAGATAATCGTTAAATTTTTTAAAAAAGCTGTTTTCTGCTTCGGAATTTGCGGAAATATTAGTTTTACTAAAGGAGTCCGAATTATATTCGTTCAATAAAAAGTTTTTATCAAAGCGATAGAGGGTATATGAATAATTCATATCATAAACTTCACCCGTAGGGGTGATATCCTGAGTATAGTTCATCAGGTAATCAACATTGTTTTCGGTAAGGGCAAAAACAGAGATTCCTTCATTATCCGATGCAGAATAAAATTTAAAGAGTTTGTTCATATAGGAGCTGAAAACATCGGCAGTATATAAGCCGCCGTTGTTGTAAACAAATACAACTTCATTTCCTTCTATATCGCAAATATCGGTTTCCTGCGCCTTGATATCGGTGTATCCGAGAGAATTGAGGTAATTGCCGTAATTTCTTATTGCCGATTTTGAAAGATTTCCGTTGTCAATGGTTATATCGGCTTCGTTTACACAGAAGGTGTATTCATTGCTTGAGTTTCCGTAAGGTCTTATTCTCATAACACCCTCGTCCCAGCTTACGGCAACATCGGAGTTTGCCGATGCATTTTTAACCGCAAATGCCTGAATTACTGTTTCGTCATTAATCTCATCGCAGTGCAGTATCGCAAGATAATTTCCTGTAAAGCTGTCCTCCTCAAATGCAAAGCTGTCCGAAAAGAGTCTGCCCTGACCGGACCAGGTGGGTTCAAGACTGTTTATTATAAATACACATTCCTTGGTACCGTCATCGTCGTAATCGGCATTTTTAATATAGAATCCGCTGCCCTTGATTTCATCAAGGTGATTTGTATAAACCTCTTTTAATGTATCAATTTTGCAGTTTACATCATCTACTGTTGCAAACAGTACGGAGGATTCGGTACGGCCTATTCCGTTGTTTTCGTCAATTACGGCTGCCATACATGCGCGGTCACATAATGCAATTATTTCGGAATCGTCAATTTTTGAATTTCCTTGAGTTAAATTGCTTACCTTATCAGTAATTTCTTCAAGTACAGAACAAGAGGATAGGGATAATATAAGGGAAATACATAAAAATATCAGCACAATGCTTTTAATACTTTTCACGATCATTCTCCTAT
>JAFYPJ010000070.1 GCA_017547545.1 Clostridia bacterium
AATGTGTGCTTTTTTGTTTTGGTGACCCGTGGGGGAATCGAACCCCCGATTCAGCCGTGAGAGGGCTGCGTCTTAGCCGCTTGACCAACAGGCCTTATCCGATCGCTAAATGATTATATCACAGTTATTTTGATTTTGCAATACCCTTTTTGAAAAAAATTGTTTTTTTTATAAAAATTATAGCAAATTCACAAAATTATCTTTTTTTATTAATTTATAATTTATGCTTATTATGTATAATTGTATAACTATTACCATAGGAGCTTATTTAAATGAATAACATTCGCCTTTTTATATCATTTACCCTTATCATTTCAACTCTTCTCACCTGTACGAATTTTGTTTACGGAGATTCAAATACACCTTTTACCGACATTAAAACAGAAGATTGGTATTACGATGCCGTAAAATACTGCCATGAAAACGGCATTTTCAAGGGAATCTCAGACACAACCTTTGCCCCTTCTCTTACCATGACAAGGGAAATGTTTGTAACAGCCCTTGCAAGAACAACCGATATGAATATAAATGATTACACAGGCAGATATTTTCTTGACGGTGTAGAAAATGCATGGTATGCACCCTACATTCAATGGGCATACGAAACAGGAATATCAAAGGGGATCGGCAACCGCCGTTTCGGTATAGGAAGGTCTGTTTCAAGAGCAGAGGCGGTTACCCTTTTATATAATTTCTGCGATAATTTCGGTTACAGCGTAAATGCACCAACTGCAGAAAACCTTACGGTAAATTACACAGATGCCGACAACCTGCCCTATTATTCAAAAGAAGCCTTTTGCTGGGCGGTATTTGAAGGAATAATCAGCGGCACATCAAAGGACACTCTTTCTCCTCTTATGGTTATGACAAGAGCACAGGCGGCTCAGATATTTGCACGGTATACAAAAATAAATTTTGCTCAAAAGGACACATATCTTACCTTTGGGTTCACCGAAGACAAGGGTTTTGATGTATTTTCTCCCTATAACACCTCATATTCATACCGATACGGTCCTACAATTCTTATGAATGACGACGGCAGTATGGAAACCTATTATTCCTCCCTCGGCGGATTTTCCGAATGGGATCATCTCAACTACATGCACATAACCGCAAATGAAGAGATTTTACCCGAAGAAACGGTAATTCAGCCAACTCCCGGTTCATATGATTTTAATTCCTGCTGCGATCCCGGTGCAATATACTTTAACGGCTATTATTATGTTGGATATACCTCCACCATATACAGAACCCAAAATGTGAACAATGTATTTGTAGCAAGAAGCAAGTCGCCCAACGGTCCTTTTGAAAAGTGGAACGGCAACGGCTGGGGCGGCGAGGCAATGCCGATAATTATGTACAACGGCACAACTCTGTGCTGGGGTGCAGGTGAGGTTGCATTTGTTGAGCTTAACGGAACTCTTTTCATATACTACACCCTCAAGGCGCAGTCACCCTATTTCTACACAATGGTTGCAACAGCCGATGCAACAGACGAAAATTGGCCTCTTACCGTTTCAGAGTCCACCCCTGCCCTTAGCCACGGGAATGCTCAAAGCGGTGCAGATATTAAATATGTTGAATCCCAGAGAAAATTTGTGGGAGTTGCAATTGAAAACTCCTTTGGAGAAAACTCATACATAAGAGTTTATGAATCCTTAAACGGAATAGATTTCACCGAAACACAGAAGCTCTGTGAAGGTGTGTATCGTTACAGCCACAACATAGGTCTCAGCGGTGATCTTAACGGTCATATCAAGGAAAATGACAAAATATATGTTTCCTATGCATATTCAGACAAGCCGCAGAGCGAAAACTGGGGCCAATGGGCAACCCATATGCAGGAGGTTATAATTAAAACTTCCAAGGATGTTCTTACAACAGACAGCGGTATAAACGAGCTTCACTCCTTTGAAATAATAGAAGAGGATGAGAGAAATATTGCAATTACAACAAATCCTCATTTTTACAATCTGAACATGGGTACAGAGACTGATTGCTCGGTATACAGAATAACCGGCAGATACCGCCGCAGATTGATAGAGGATGCAGCCCTTGTCAAATTCACCGTGGAAGATCCCTCGGTTCTTTCGGTAAGCGGATTTACAATGAAACCTTTAAGTGTCGGTACAACAAATGTTACCGCAGAGTTTGATTCAAGAAAGGTTACCTTCCTTGTAAGAGTATATCCCGAAGATACCAACTTAAATGCCGAAATGCCCGAAATTACCGAATTCAGAGCAGTTCAGGACACCTATTATATAACAAATACCCTTGTTCATCCGTTACAGATAAGAGCATATATAAACTGCAATTGGATAAAATGGGGCGAAGCATCAAATGAGGATTCAAGCAAAGCAGTATTCCATAAATCAAAATACCCCCTCACCTATACCGTTGCAGACACGAAGATAGCTCATGTTGACGAAAACGGTATGATAACACCCATGTCCAAGGGTGAAACTGATGTTACCGTTTCATACGGCGAACATTCCTTTACGGTAAAAGTTATCGTAACATATTAAGTAAAAACGAACACGCTGTTGTTGACATATTTATACAGTAATGATATAATATTATAGTTATAATAAAGTTTAAGGGAGGGCTTTCGGTTGCAAACGGATAATTCAATAAAAAACAAAATAACCGCATATTTACCGAAAGCAGTTTTTATAATCTGCCTTATACAACCCCTGCTTGACATTTTATCCTATTGGGTGGATTATTTTAAGATAACAAATATAATAACCCTTGGTTTAAGGATGCTTTTGCTCACTTTTATTGTTGCACTTGCCTTTACCATATCCACGCGCAAACGGGTATACTTTATAACAGCAGGAATACTTTGTCTGTTTACCCTTTGTCATATATTTGTTCATTTCAAAATAGGGTATATTGATCTCACCGCAGACATAACAAATCTTATAAGAATATATCATCTGCCTTTGGTAACCCTTTGCTTTATTACCTTTTTCAAGGCGAACAAGGATATATACAAGTATATCCTCGCAGGCTTTGCTGCAGCATTTATAGTAATTATAATTATAGATATACTCAGCCTGATAACCAACACAGATCCCCATACATACCGGGATAAGAACATAGGCCTTTGCGGATGGTTCTACTTTGCCAACACACAAAGCTCAATAATTTCCGCGCTTATCAGCATATTTACATTATGTGTTATAAAAAAACACAAGG
>JAFYPJ010000071.1 GCA_017547545.1 Clostridia bacterium
CCCGAAAAAAGAACCTTTCAGGCACTTCGCATAGAAGTGAACCGTGAGCTTGATATAATTGAGCCAACAATAAGAAATGCCGTGGAGATGCTGAATCCCGGCGGAAGAATAGTAATAATCACCTTTCATTCGTTGGAAGACAGAATAGTAAAACAAACATTTTCGGATCTTACAAAGGGCTGTACATGTCCGCCCGATTTCCCCGTATGTGTATGCAATAATAAACCAAAGGGCAGGGTGATAACAAAAAAGCCAATTCTTCCTTCCGATGAAGAATTGAAGGAGAATTCAAGGTCCAAGAGCGCAAAGCTGCGTATTTTTGAAAAAATCTGAGTAAAGGAAGCAACGGTATGACAAACAATACAGGAAAACCGCAGAATACAAACCGCAGACCTGCCGTATCTAAAGGTCAGAATGTTGCAAGAGGCTCAGCGCGCAGAAGACCTGCTCCCAAAAAGCAATCGGTTATAAATACCGAGGTACTGTTGCGTGAAACAGTAAATGCGGTTAAAAATTTAATGCCTATGCTCAGCGTAAAGCAAGATAAGGTTACTACGGTTAAAACCAAAAATTCCAGACCTTTTCCTGTCGGTGCTGTTGTTATAGTAACCATTTGTACTCTTCTTCTGATGTTCACCGTGTTGAGCTATGTTCAGATAAATGAGTACACGATCGCGGTAGCTTCCCTGCGCGGGGAGCTAACCGATCTGGTCGAAACCCGTAAGGAGCTTGAGCTTTCCCTTGAAGAGAAAAAGGACATGCTCATGATAGAAGAAAAAGCAGGCGAGCTTGGTATGGTAAAGGCGGACCAGCTTACAAAGAAGCATATTTCACTTGATCAGGAAGACAAGATCGAGGTTGTGGAAACCGAACCCGGCGATGATATGACGGTTGTTTCCAGCGTAATGAGTGCTATAGCATCTAATTTCCGTGGATTTTGGGAATATATGAGCTAAGCCTTAAATAGAATTATATTGTGTAACATTGAGAGTGAAATTTGCCTTGTTGGCGCGCACTCTCATGTTCTGTTATTTTGAAGTTTTGATGAAAGGCGGGAAATATGGGAATGCAGGCAAAATCTAACAGAAGAATTCCTACAAGAACTCTCGCTTTGATAATCATTTTCATGGTTTTATGGCTTATTATTATCATTCGCCTTTTTGCTTTGCAGGTAATAAATCATGAAAAATATGAAGCAAATGTAATCGGCAATGTTGAAAGAGAAACGGATGTTCTTGCAAACAGAGGAATTATATATGACAGCAACATGGTTCAGCTTGCAACGAATGAAACCACATGGAGAATCTTCGTTTCACCCCGCGATGTTGAAGACAGCACACAGTCTGCACTGATAGCTTCCCAGCTTTCAACCATACTTGATGTTGAATATGACACGGTAATGGCCAAGCTTGCAAAGGTTGACCGTGCGGATGAAACCATAAAAAAGGATATCAGCGAAGAAGAGTATGACAAGGTCATCGCTTTGATAGATGAGTATGACCTTGATGAACAAATACATTACGAGGCATATACAAAAAGATATTATCCCTACGGCTCACTTGCATCCCATGTTATAGGCTGTGTGGGTACAGACGGCGGTCAGCTTGGCCTTGAATTACAGTATAACACAGAGCTGACAGGTGTTGCGGGTAAATATATCACCGCAAGAGATGCTCAGGGAAACCGTATGCCCTATAAGTATGACAGTTATATTGAGGCACAGAACGGTGCTAATCTTGTAACAACAATAGATACAAGAATCCAGTCTGTTCTTGAGGAACAGCTGAAGCAGGCCTACGATGATGCAAATCCCCTTGAAAGGGTTTGCGGAATTGTAATGGATGTAGACAGCGGCGGAATTTTAGGAATGGGTGTTTACCCTAATTTTGACCTTAACAATCCCTATGTTCTTGATGCGGTTTCAAAGCAGAAGCTTGAAGAAAGTGAATATGTCAAGGACAGCGATGAATATAATAAGTATTATTGGGAGCTTGTTTATTCCATGTGGAAGAACAAGGCTGTAACAGAGCTTTATGAGCCCGGTTCAACCTTTAAGGTAATAACAACCGCCATGGCGCGTGAGGAAAAGGTTACAACCTTTTCGGATATGTATACCTGTGACGGCTCTATGAAGATCAAGGGATATGACGATCCTATCCATTGCCATAAAAAAACAGGCCATGGAACGGTAACCTACCGTGTGGGACTTCAGCAATCCTGCAATCCTACTCTTATGCAGGTTGCTGCAAAGATAGGAAAAGAAAAGTTTTATGATTATTTCAAGGCATTCGGCTATTCCGAAAAAACGGGAATAGATCTTCCTGCAGAGGGACAGAGCCTTTATGAAGATTATTCTTCATTTTCAAATGTATCTTTAGCGGTATACTCCTTTGGCCAGACCTTTAAGGTAACTCCCATTCAGCAGTTAAGAGCAATTTGCTCTGTAGCAAACGGTGGATATCTTGTTACACCCCATCTTGTAAGCAAAATTGTTGATGACAGAGGTGATGTTATAACATCCTTTGAGGATCAGCAAATCCGTCAGGTTGTGTCAAGTGAAGTATGTGCGGAAATAAGTGAGGTTCTCGAAGAGGGTGTTTCGGGTGACGGCGGTGCGAAAAATGCTTATGTAGCAGGTTATAAAATAGCCGCTAAAACAGGTACATCCCAGAAACGAGACGTGCGTGATTCGGATCAGGTTGTTGGTTCAACGGTTGCGTATGTTCCTTCCGACGATCCGCAGATAGCAATTCTTATAATGGTTGACTCTCCTCAGCTTGATTCCCGTTTCGGAAGCGTTGTTGCGGCTCCTTATGTTGCTACCACTCTTGAGGAGATACTTCCTACCCTTGGTATTGAAAAGCAGTACGGTTCGGGCGACAGCGAAATGATCACGGTTGCTATATCCGATTATTCCGGTTGGGATGTTAAGGAAGCCGAAAGTGCAATTAAGGGCAAGGGTATTGCATGTGAAATAATAGGTGACGGAGAAACCGTTATATCTCAGGTTCCCGCACCCGGTTCAATAGTTCAGCAACAGAACGCCAAGGTGGTTCTTTATACGGTAGAGTCTACCGAGGATCTGCTTGTAAGCGTACCCAATGTTGTAGGCTTGGGTGCTCAGGAAGCAAACTCTGTTCTTGTTTCCAAGGGCTTTAATGTTGAATACAGCGGTGCTGTAAATCAAAGCGGCGCAAAGGTAACTGCCCAGAGTGTTGCGGCAGGTGACAAGGTTATCTACGGTAGCGTAATTACAATTACGGTTCGCCATTTTGACGGTACCGAATAACATATATCAAAGGATGTTAAAAGATATTACATCCGGAGATGATAGTTATGAAGCTTTCCGCCATGCTTGCGGGAATAGAAATTTCAGAAACCAATATTGATAATTTCGATATTGAAATAAATTCGGTAAAGGCAGATTCAAAACAGGTTTGCTTTGGAGATATGTATATATCTCTTACGGGTTTTAAAACAGACGGTCACGGATATATAGGGCAGGCACTACACAATCGTGCTGCTGTTATAGTGATTGAGAAAAGTGAATTTTCGGGTGCTTTTCCTTATATCCGTGTACCTTCAACCCGTCGTGCTTATTCTGAAATATGGAATAACATCACGGGGGATGTTTCAAGGGATATAAAACTGATAGGTGTTACCGGAACAAACGGTAAGAGCAGCGTGTGTGCCATGATAGGCGGTATTCTTAATGCCGCAGGGCATAAGACCGAGGTTTTGGGAACCTTGAACTGTTCACTTACCACTCCCGATCCTCCTGAGCTTTACACCCGTTTAAGGAAATTGGCAGATGAGGGCTGTGAATATGCGGTGATGGAGGCTTCATCCCATGCGCTTGCACTTGATAAGCTGCATCCTTTGAAATTCAAGGCAGGAATTTTCACCAATCTTTCCAGAGATCATCTGGATTTTCATAAAAGCATGTATGCCTATGCAAAAGCAAAAGCAAAGCTTTTTAAACAATGTGAACTCTGCCTGTATAATCTTGATGACAAATATTATCCGTATATAACCGAGAATATTAAAAACAATTGCTACTCCTTTTCTTTGGAGGATGAAAGAGCAGATTTTTGTGCAAAAAACATTCATTTAAGTCTTAAAAACAGCAGGTTTGATTTTTTGGCAACCGGAGATCTCTTTCGTATTGAAGCCTCGGTTACGGGCATCTGTAATGTTGCAAATATGCTTTGCTCGGCTGCTCTTTGCAGGTTGCTTGACATTGATAAAAGCATATTGAAAAAAGCAATGCGGGATTTTAAGCCTATAAGCGGCAGAATGGAGTATGTAGAAACCCAAAGCAAGGATATATGCGTATTTGTGGACTATGCTCATACCCCAAATGCTTTGTACAGTGTACTTAAAACCCTCAAAGATACAGAAAGCCAAAGAAGGCTGGTATGTATATTCGGTTGCGGCGGAGACAGAGATAAGGGAAAAAGAAGCATGATGGGTGAGATTGCAACCGAGCTTGCGGATTTTTGTATAATCACCTCAGATAATCCGCGAACCGAAGATCCGTACAATATTATAAAAGATATCACATCTTCCATAAAACATAAGAAAAATTACCTTATTATAGAGGACAGAAAGCAGGCTGTCCGTTATGCCATACACACGGCGCGGTGCCGGGATATACTTGTATTCTGCGGCAAAGGTCATGAAAGATACGAGATAAATGGCACAAACAAAACAGAATTCAACGAAATACAGATGATAAAAGATGCAGACAGAGAAAGGATCGAGATAAGAGGAAATGAGTATTATTCATGTAGACAAAATGAGAATGTCATTGGCGGAGATAGCCAAAATAACTGACGGTGAGCTTTTTTATTCAAATTCAGAGCTTATTAAAAATATTTCCCTCGATTCAAGAGAAATTGAAGCAGGAACTCTTTTTGTTGCCATAAAGGGTGAAAGATTTGACGGTCATGATTTTATAGGAAAGGCATTTGAGGACGGTGCTGCCGCCATAGTATGCGAGCGTATCCCCTATAAGGTTAAGGGAAATGTTATTCTTGTTGATAATTCTCTTTATGCATTTGGTGCCATAGCTAAAAACCACAAAAACCAGATCGCACCCTTAACAGTAGGTATTACGGGCAGCGTTGGTAAAACCACAACCAAGCAGTTTGTTTGGTCTGTGCTTCGTGAAAAATATGTAACTCACAAAACAGACGGTAATTTCAATAATGAAATAGGCCTGCCAATAACTATTCTCAGAATGCCCTGCGATACACAGGCTCTTGTTCTTGAAATGGGAATGAGCTTCAAGGATGAAATTTCAAGGCTTTCACAGATAGCAGAGCCGGATATTGCGGTAATTACTAACATAGGAAGCTCTCATATAGAGAATTTCGGTTCAAGAGAAGGTATCCGCGATGCAAAAATGGAAATTGCCCACGGCTTGAAAGAGGGCGGTAAGCTTGTGCTTAACGGTGATGAGCCTTTACTTTCGGGTATAGATGGTGCTGTGTATGTTTCTGTTGAAAATGAAAACAGCGATTACAGAGCTGTGAATGTAGAAGAAAATGACGGATATTATCTCTTTGATATTATGACCAAAGCAGGAACGGTAAAAGGCTTCAGAATAAATGTTTTGGGCATACATAATGTATATAATGCGGTTGTTGCATACGCGGTGGGTAAGCTTGCCGATATGGATGACGAAAGCATTAAAGCAGGTCTTTTGAACTTTGAAAACGCGGCAATGCGCCAGAATATATATGAAAA
>JAFYPJ010000072.1 GCA_017547545.1 Clostridia bacterium
GATACACCTTCTTTTTGTACAGTTTTATTACATCAGAGGAAAGGGAATCTGTTTTGCCGAACAGGGTATTGTTTATTTCAAAAGCATTAAATATAATATCACGGGGATAGACATTGCCAAAAGTATCATTTGAGCATTTTACCCTCGAACCCTCAAAAATGTCTTTGTTGGAATTATAATAGTTTTTTGCGGTTATAAGTGCTTTTGAGCTTGAAAATATAAGCATATCCGCATGGGATGAAACTGCGTCGGGAAGTGAGCTTTCTTTCCTTAATTTCCGTACTGAAAAGCCTTTGGTACAAAGCAGCTCTTTTGTTGAATCGGGTATGTTTTCGGATATAAACAGTATTTTTTCCATAACTATTTCTGCCTGTTGATTAAATAAATTTTAGCCGAAAAGGCAAAACGGGCGGTAAAAACCGCCCGAAGAGAACCGTATTAAGTTAATTAAGCTCTGGATACCTTACCGGAACGAAGGCAACGAGCACAAACGCTTACTGTTTTAACAGTACCGTTAACATTAGCCTTAACCTTTCTGATATTGGGCTTCCACATTCTGTTGGTCTTACGATTTGAGTGGGACACGTTGTGACCGAATGTAACGCCCTTTCCGCATACTGAACACTTTGCCATATCTACACCTCCAAACGGAAACTTTTAATCATGTGAAAAACATTATACCACATTAGAAATTAAATTGCAATAGTTTTTTTGATTTATTTATGTATATTTTTTTAATTTTTAATTATTATATACAGATGTTATACCAAGATACTCTTCAAGGCAAAGGCCGCTTTCAAAAACATCTGTTGCAATATCTGTACCCAGGTATCTTACATGCCAGGGCTCATACATATATCCGGTTACAGATTCCTTGCCTTCCGGATATCTTATAATAAAGCCGTATTTATGAGCATTTGCCTTTAACCATTTACCTTCTTTTGTATTACCGAAGGTTTGTTCAAGGGAATTAAGGTCAAATGCAAGACCGGTCTGATGCTCGGAATGACCGGGACGGGCGGAATATCTGTCTGCATCTGCCTGACCGCTTCTTGAAACATAACCGTAATAGGTATTATACTGTGTGTCATAAGAACGGAAACCGCTTACTACATAAAGTGAAATACCGGCATTTGATGCAGCAGAAAACATTTGCTGCAGAGCATTGTTTGCAGTAGTGTCTATACCGGGAGAATAGGTTTTGGGAAGGGAATAGGATTTGTTGGCAATAAGAATACCGTTAACATAGGTAATACCGTCTTTTTCTGTTATTTCGGGATTCTTTTTGTCCTTTTCAGAGTCCATTTCATTTTCCTCTGTTTCTTCCTCTTCTTTTGAACCTTCGGTATCCTTTTCTTCTGTTTCTGCTTTTTCTTCTGCTTTTTCTTCTGCTTCTTCTTTGTCAGCAGGCTGGGGATCAACCAAGGGGATAGTGTCTATAGTTATTGCCGTATCCTTGTATTGGTCATTTGAAAGGGAATCGCTGTGTGATGCAGGGGATGAATTTTTATTGTTTGTACAGGAAGAAAATACAGAAAGTATCATAACCGTACAAATTGCAAAAATAATAATTCTGTTAAAATTCATTGTAATTATTCCTCCATTGCTTTATCGGACTGTGTACCTTTCTTTTTAAATGAAAACTTGTTTTCTGTTTTATTAAGAAGTCTTTTCATGTTATCTCTGTGCAAGAATAATACAAGGAAGGTAACCAGAGTTGAAGATATCATTGCAAAGGGCATACTGTATGCGGGATACGGATGGAGTGAGTAAAACGCACTCAGTATCAAAGGATACATAAGAACACTCATGATTGAGCCGAGCGAGAGATATTTTGTTAATGCAACAATAAGAACAAAGATTATAAGTAAGCATAAAAAGGGAATCTGGTCAAGGCAGAGAATTGCCGCGCATGTAACCGCAACACCCTTGCCGCCCTTGAATTTATACCAACAGGGGAAGGCGTGTCCGAGTATACAGAAAAACATTGCAATATAGGCAAAAATGTCACCGAAAAGGAATCTTGCAACCAATACTGCAACCACAGCCTTTAAAAGGTCGCCCAAAAATGTGAATATACCTGCGGCCCTTCCGTAGGTTCTCATCATATTTGTCATTCCTGCATTGCCGCTGCCGTAATTTCTTATGTCGTCCTTATATTTCAGTTTTGAAATAATTATGGCAAAATTGAGAGTACCCAAAAGATAGGAAACAGCCGCACATAAAACCAAGCCTATAATGAATATAGTCAACGCGTTCTTGGTATAGGTTATGCCAACACGGTTTCCCACGGTCTCAATTTTATCAATACAGAATTTATAGCCTATATATCCGAAGACTAAGAGCTGATCAAGCGTCATACGGGATTATCCCCCTTTTGTCTGATAATTATCTTGATAGGTGTACCGTTGAATCCGAAAACAGAACGGATCTGATTTTCAATATATCTCTGATAGGAGAAGTGGAATAACTCAACGCTGTTACAAAAGATAACAAAGGTGGGGGGAGCAACCGAGGATTGTGTCATATAGTATATCTTCAGTCTTCTGCCCTTATCGGAGGGTGGCTGAACACGGGAGGTTGCTTCATTAAGTACATCGTTAAGCATACCGGTGCTTACACGCAGCAACGACTGCTCATAAACATATTTTATAAATTCAAAGAGCTTGCCGGTACGCTGACCTGTAAGGGCGGATACAAAAATAACAGGTGCATACTGCATATAGCCAAGGGCCTCATAAACCTCTTTTGTAAAGTTGTCAACGGTTTTGGAGTCCTTTTCTATAAGGTCCCATTTATTTATAACAATGATAGAGGGCTTACCCGATTCATGGGCGATACCTGCAATTCTTTCATCCTGCTCTGTAACACCCTGAGTTGCATCTATCATGATACAGCAAACATTTGCTCTTTCAACGGCAGCTTTTGCGCGAAGAACGCTGTAATGCTCGATTTTTGTATCAATTTTTGCATGGCGGCGAATACCTGCGGTATCAATAAACACAAATTTTCCGTGCTCATTTTCCACTACGGTATCTATAGCATCTCTGGTGGTACCTGCAATATCAGAAACAATAAGGCGGTTTTCACCAAGATATCTGTTTATAATAGAGCTTTTACCGGCATTGGGTTTACCGATAAAGGCAACCTTTATGCTGTCATCGTCTTCCTCTTCGTTTTCTGAGTCATCAAAATTGCAAAGCTCAACAACTCTGTCTAAAATATCACCGCTTCCCGTACCGTGTAAGGATGAAACGGGAATAGGCTCACCTTCAACACCCAATTCATAGAATTCATAGAATTCAAAGGGAAGATTACCTATACGGTCACACTTATTTACAGCTAACACAAGGGGCTTTGTGCTCTTGAGAAGCATTGTACAGATATCTCTGTCATTTGCGGTAAGACCTGTTGTAACATCTGTCATGAAAATGATAACATCGGCAGATTCAATTGCTATCTGTGCCTGCATTCTCATATGCTTGAGCATAACATCATCTGTTTTGGGTTCAATACCGCCTGTGTCTACAAGGAGCATCTCTCTGCCGTTCCACTCAATTTCATGGTATATTCTGTCTCTTGTAACACCGGGGGTGTTTTCAACAATTGCTATCTGTTTGCCTGCCAGCTTGTTGAAAAGAGTGCTTTTTCCAACATTCGGGCGGCCTACTATTGCTACTACGGGTTTTGCCATCTGGTTCTCCTTTAATCATTCATGAGTTTTTCAACAAACTCGTATCCGCTGTTATTTACCAAGCTTATCTCAACACCGAGTTCCCTTGATAAATCATCTATTGAAACATTATCTAAAAATAAATCGTTTTCATATCTTAACATAACCGAGGGAAGAAAAAGCTTTGTTCCAAGCTCCTTGCTCTTTAACTGATCTATCAGATCAGCTCCGGTTATAAGACCTGCAACGGTGATGTTTTCACCAAAGAAGTTGTTTTTAATTTTATATACATTTATTTTGGTATTCGGCAGCTTTTCGCAAAGGGCACTTGAAATACTGTATATAAAATCATATGCCGCTTCACCTGTAGCTATCGAATAATTTCTTTCTTTATCCATATCGTAGGTATCAATGAAATCAAGCTCATCGTAGAATTCGTCTTTCATTGAAGTTATAAGACCTACACCGTTTTCTATCTGCGGATAGCCGTCATAATAGTCAGCATCGGGTAAAGGCAAGCCTGCCTTTATAAAAAATTCATCACCAAGATAGAAGATACCACTTTGATGCTTTTCTTTGCATTTTTCAGAAAAGGCGGTAACGGTTTCAATTACCTCTATACATTCGTTTTTAGAAAAGGGCTCAAGAGGGAAGAGTCCTTCACGGAATTTTGTAAGACCACAGGGTACTACAGAAACACTTTGAAGCTGTGGGTAAAGAGCTTCAAGATCGGTCATGGAGCGTATAAGCTCCTGCTTATCATTTACACCCTTACATAAAACTATCTGCGCATTAACGGTAATTCCCGCTTCGCAAAAGCGTTTTAATGCCGCAAGGGAATCTCCTGCAAAACGGTTGTTCATCATTTTGCATCTCAGATCGGGATTGGTGGTATGAACCGATATGTTGATAGGCGATATCTTCATTTTACAAATGCGCTGTATATCCGCCTCGCTGAGATTTGTAAGGGTAATATAACTTCCCGTAAGAAATGACATTCTTGAATCGTCATCTTTGAAATATATGGTCTCTCTCAAACCTTCGGGATTCTGGTCTATAAAGCAGAATATGCATTTGTTACGGCAGGAGTGCTTTTTATCCATTAAAAAGCTGTCAAATTCCAGTCCGATATCTTCATACTCATCCTTTTTTACCGTAATGTCAAAGAGCTTTTCTTCGCGGTGAAGAGTA
>JAFYPJ010000073.1 GCA_017547545.1 Clostridia bacterium
AGTTTCCATAGCAAAGGTGTACTTGCCGCCCTGGAAATGCTCATGGGTAAGAATAGAACCGCCAACAATGGGAAGATCGGCATTAGAGCCTACAAAGTAATGGGGGAGAAAATCGATTATATCGCAAAGCTTGTAGAATACGGCCCTGTCTATCTTCATGGGAATATGCTTTTCGTTAAAGAAAATACAATGCTCGTTATAATAACCGTAGGGTGAATATTGGAAAAACCAATTTTCCTTTTCTACCTCAAAGCTGATAGGGCGGAGATTCTGCCTTGCAGGATGATCTGCCCTGCCCGCATAACCCATATTTTCGGGGCAAAGCTGACATTTGGGGTAGGATGCAGATTTCTGATTTGCCAGCATTGCTATATCACGGGGATCCTTTTCAGGCTTTGAAAGATTGATGGTAATATCAAGCATACCGTATTCGGAATTATATTTCCACTTTTTGTCACGGCTCATTCTTCCTGCACGAACATAGTTTAAGTCTTTATTCAGTTCATAATAAAATTCGGTTGCCCTTGCTACATCTATATAGTAGAAACCATAGAACATTTCCATAACTTCTCTGGGCATGGGGGTAACAATACCCATAAGCGCGGTATCAAAAAGGTCACGGGAATTTGCCGTATCTTTTATTATTCCCTTTTCAACGGCATAATCAATAAGAACTTTCAATATGTCATCAATACTCTTGTCTTCATAACCGTCCTCAGGCTCTGTCCATTCCTCAACACCGAGCAGATCCATGAAATAGTTGCGGACAACATAAATATCACATTCTACTATCAAATCTTTCTTTAATGCATAATCAATTAAACTGCCAATTGCCTTACAAATCATAATTTTCTCCAAATATTTACTATAATATATTATTATATCATAAAATCTGCATTATTTCAACACCTAATGTAAAAGAAAACAACTAAAAAGCAGAGGTATTTTTGATTCCTTTTTATTGACTAAAACCTCTGAATATGATAAAATTAGATATCTATATTTAAAGGACGGATTTATTATGGATAAGTTTATCAATGATATCAAAACCAACAGCGGCGAATACGGAAGTATTCCCTTCTGGAGCTGGAATGACAAGCTCAACAAAGAGGACCTTATTCGCCAGATACACGATATGAAGCGCCTTAACATGAAAGGCTTTTTTATGCATGCAAGAAGCGGTCTTGAAACCGAATATTTAAGCGACGAATGGTATGAATGTATAACTGCATGTATCGAGGAAGCAAAAAAACTGGATATGGAAGCTTGGGCTTATGACGAAAACGGATGGCCCAGCGGCTTTGCAGGCGGCAAGCTCCTTACCTGTGACGAAAACTATGCCCATTGGCTTGACTATAAGGTGCTTGATCATTTTGATAATACTGCCTTTGCAGTATATGAGCTTTGTGATAATAAGTGCCGCAGAGTAACCAAGGATTGCGGTATAAAGGAATATCATACTATTTACCGTATGGCAGATGACTCCTATGTAGATACTATGAATCCCCGTATTACAAAGGAATTCATTGAGCTTACCTATGCCGATTATGAAAAGAAATGCGGTGATGATTTTGGTTCTGCAATGCCCGGATTCTTCACAGATGAACCCCAATATTACCGCTGGCATACAGTTTGGTCTGATATGATGCTCACAGAATTTGAGTCAAGATACGATTATGATGTAAAAGACGGACTTTTGGCTCTTTTTGTTAATTATGAAAATTCCGAGTGCTTCAGATTTGACTATTATAAGCTCTGCAACCATCTTTTTACAGAGAATTTCATTAAATTGGTTTACCAATGGTGTGAAGAAAGAGGCGCGCAGATAACAGGCCATGCCATTGAAGAAAAATTCCTTGTTGGTCAGATGTGGTGCTGCGGTGGTATCATGCCCTTCTATGAATATATGTCTATTCCCGGTGTTGATTATCTGGGCAAAAGTGCAGGCAACGATGTTTCCCACAAGCAGGTTGGCTCTGTTGCGGCACAGTTGGGCAGAAAAAAGGTAATGAGCGAAATGTTTGCCTGCTGCGGTTGGGATATCACTCCTTTACGCTTAAAGCAGGTTGCAGAGCATCAGTATTACGGCGGTGTAAACATGATGTGCCAACACCTTTATCCCCTTTCTATCCGCGGTCAGCGTAAGCGCGACTATCCCTGCTTCTATTCCGAACACAATCCATGGCAGTCTGCTTTAGAGGAATTCAATACATATTTCAATCGCTTGGGTTATACCACATCCCGCGGCAAAGAAAAGGCTGATATACTTGTAATACATCCCATAAGAAGTGCATATATGGATTACTTCCGTGACGAGGTAACCCCTGAACTGGCAGAGCTTGAAGCAAACTTCGGCAACCTCACAACCTGCCTTTCTCAGAACCAGCTCTTCTACCATTACGGTGATGAAACTCTTATGGCGAAATACGCAAGAGTTGAAGGCAACAGAATAATAATAGGTGAATGCAGCTATGATAAGGTTGTGTTACCCAAAATTAAAACTCTTGACCGTACCACAGCGGATATTTTAAAAGAGTATCTTGCAAACGGCGGCAAATTGGCGGTTTACGGTGATACCCTTCCCACTTACATAGAAGGCAGAAAAGCAGATCTTGATTGGCTTGTGCCCAATGCAACTCTTGGTGACTACTGTGATGAAAATGAGATAAAGGTTCGTTATAACGGTGCCGAAGCTCTTATGATAAGAGTTCAGGCAAGATGCCTTGAAAACGGCAAGCGTCTTTATTATATTCTCAACCTTTCACATAAAGAGGAATACAAGAATGTTGTATTTGAGGTCAAGGGTGTTGACAACATGGCAATTCTTGACCTTGAAACACTTGAAATACAGGGTGTTAATTCAGAAAAAACAGGAAACGGTATCAAATTCACCCTTGATTTTGAAACCGTTCAGTCCTATATCCTTATAGAAGAGGATGCCGAAATCAAGGCTAAAAAGGACCTTAGTGCGGCAGAGCATACAGCATTCAAGGTATCTGCTCCCATTGAAAACAGCTTTACCCTTGACTATGCAAGAATCTCTTATGACGGTAAGGAATATTCGGATATCCGTCCTATTGTCCGTATCAAAGATAACCTTCTCTTTGAGCGTTATGAGGGAAAGGTATGGCTTAAATTTGAGTTTGAGCTTGAATCTGTTCCCTGCGATGTTAACTGCGCAATAGAACGCCTGACATCACAGAAGGCTTATGTAAACGGAACAGAAATTACAATTTCCGAAACCGATTGGTGGTATGACCGCCACATCAGTGCAAATCCCATAACCTCCTTACTCAGGGAAGGCATAAACGAAATTGTTCTTGAAATAGACTACTTCCAGAGAGATTATGTTTACCATGTTCTTTACGGCGGTGTTTCCGAATCCCTGCGTAACTGCCTCTGCTTTGATACAGAAATCGAGTCTATCTACCTCTTTGGTGACTTTGAGGTTATGACAGAAAAGGATAAGTATGAATCTCATCCCCACAACTATCTCGGATATACAGGCAGCTTTACCGTAAGAAAAACAGAAGGCTTAACAGACCTTGAAAACATTGTTGAAAACGGATATCCCTTCTTCAAGGGCGATATTACCGTTGAATGTGAATACACCGGCGGTGGAAAGGAATTCTATCTTAACGGAGTTTACAGCTGTGCAGAGGTTTATCTCAACGGCAAGCTTGTAAAGAAGCTTCTTTTCACAAACCACTGTACTCTTGAGGATGTTAAGGTTGGAGATATAATAAGCTGTAAGGTTTACCAGTCCCCCTTCAACCTTCTCGGTGTTCATCACAGGCAGGATATTGAAGTATATGCCGCACCCGACCTCTTCTCCTTTGAAAAGGAATGGGACGGGGATAAGTGTGACGGATATACAGACAGATACGCTTTACAGAAATTCAGCATAAAATAAGGAAATAACAGATGAAATATGATTTATCGTTAATATTATCCTCAATAATCAGCGCAAAGGGTGAGGATATTATTGACAGACCGAAAGATTTTTTGCGTGTTCTTTGCGCCAGCGCCCCTGACGCAAAGTACTACGCTCCCGTAATAGAAGCAGCCCTTGTAAACGGTGCTGTTATGATGATTGCTCAGGCAAAGAATGACGATAGCATAGGACAGACAAATGCAGTTAAAATAGCTATTGAAATTCTTATGAATGAGGCAGGTATTGATAAGGACAGAGCTATAGAGGTATCGGTTGCCTTTGCCGCTGCCTTCGGCTATGTATTTGGCGAGGAAAAAAGTGAACAACAGCTTATAGAGGATGCAAAGGCTCATATTTCCAAAAAGGAATATGCCGAAGCAATAAAGCTTTTAAACTCTCTTGATGCAAAAAATAATGCCGATGCCCGTTTCCTTTTGGCAAATATATATTACAACGGTATAGGTGTGCCTGTTTCATACAAAAAAGCTATAGCATTTCTTGAAAAATCACAAAATGCAGATTCCCTGAACATGCTTGCCCGTATTTATGCCGAGGGAAAAGGTTGTACCAAAAACAACGCAAAGGCTATTGAGATATGGGAAAAGGCCGCCGCTTTAGGCTCTGCGGTTGCCGAATACCAGCTTGGCGCCATATATCTTAACGGTATCTTAGGTGTTAAGACGGACATTAAAAAGGCATCCGACTATATAAAGTCCTCAGCAAAAAAAGGATTTTCCCCTGCTCAAAAAGCATTGGTCGCCCTGCCCCGTGAGCACAGAGAATTAAGTGAAAATGAAATTTCACAGCTTGAAGCATTATCAGATGGCGGTGATATAAAGGCAACATATTCCCTTGCCAACGCGTATTTCAAGGGCGACGGTGTATTGCAGAGCAAAGCAAAGGCGATAGAGCTTTATACCAAAGCCGCAAAGGAAGGTCACTTTGCCTCTATGGTTGTACTGATCACAAGATATACCATGGATGCAAGTATTATTCCGGTTTGGAGTGCTGCTCTCTATTGGTACGAAAAAGCCAAGGCGGTAAATAAGGATAAATTAGCCGCGATACACACCGAGCTTGTTCATGGTGAAGAACTCTTTAAAAAGGTCCCCAAAACTGCTAAAAACAAGCGAGAACACTATGAGGAAGCGGCAAAAAAGGGTTATATAACAGCTTATACCGAAATCGGTAAGATGTACAAAACAAATTCAAAGGCTATACCCTACCTGAAATCAGCCGCAGACCGGGGAGACAAAGAGGCACTTGAGCTTCTTATCCCAATGCTGACCGATGAAAAGGAAATTGAAAGCTATACAAAGCTTTTGAATTATGTTAATTCAACACTTGAAGTATTATAAACAAAGAACGAGTCTTTTGAGTAAGACTCGTTCTTTGTTTATATGGAAGGTGATGGATGATGTATATAATTACGCATAGCGTAGTTATATCAGATTATCTGCCCTTAACCTCAAAGCGCGCAAAGCAACGCGGGCATTTAACTGTATGGATACCCTTTGCCTTTGGCAAACGAAGATTAGCCTTACAGCAAGGGCATTGACGGTAAACATGAGTTTTTCTATCCCTGAATTTATTTTTACTCAGTTTTAAAAAACCGTTGATTTTTGAAAGATAATTATTAAGCTTTTCTTTAAATTTCATTACCTGTCTCCTTTTGTTGGTTTTATTATATTTCCCTTTTATCAATTATTCATCAACTATATCTCAAATTTCATTGACAATAGGTTGAGATTTATGTTTTAATATATATGTATAACATTAAAACGGAGTGATTGACTATGTTTAAGATTCTTGTTGTTGAGGATAATGCCGAGCTGCGCCGTCTTTTTTGCAAGGTACTTTCAAGAGAGGGTTACACACCCCTTGAGGCTACAGACGGTGAGGATGCTTTGGATGTGATTGATGTTGAATTTGTTGATCTTATCATTTGCGATATAATGATGCCCCGTATGGACGGAATTGAGCTTGTGAGAGAGCTGCGTGATGCAAAATACACCCTTCCCGTTCTGATGATCACCGCCAAGGATACATTTGCCGATAAGCAGCAAAGCTTCAACGCAGGTGTGGATGATTATATGGTCAAACCGGTTGATGTAAATGAAATGATGTTACGGGTAAAAGCTCTTTTGCGCCGCGCTAAAATAGTAAACGAAAGAAAGCTTACCGTTGGAGATACCGTGCTTGAATATGACACATTAACTCTTTATACCCCAAAAGGAGCAGAATCACTTCCGCAAAAGGAGTTTATGCTATTATACAAGCTTGCGGCAAATCCCAACCATATATACACCCGTCAGCAGATAATGGATGATATATGGGGGATGACAAGTGAAACGGATACTCATACGGTTGATGTACATATAAACCGAATCCGTGATAAATTAAGAGATAATCCCGATTTGGAAATTATAACGGTAAGAGGCTTGGGATATAAGGCGGTAAAGAAGTGAAAAAGAAAAATGAATTGATAAAAGGTGAAGGGCATTCTCTGCATTTCCACTTTGCCCTTATAATATTTGTAATACTGATTTTTGCAATGGTACTTACAATAGCTGTAACGGTTATTCTTTATAATCTAAGGCTTTTATGGGTTGTTTTAGGCGGTCCCTTTTCGGTTATTATAGGGGTGTTCTTATTAAGTGTATGCATAGCATCGGCATTGGCATACTATGTTAACAACCATATTTTAAGACCTATTGTTACATTAAGCAACGCATCAAAAAAGGTTGCAACAGGTGATTTTGGGATAAGAATAAATGAGCACACCAATATTGAAGAATTAAATACCACCTTTGACAATTTCAACAATATGGTTAGCGAATTATCCTCTATAGAAACCCTGAGAAACGATTTTATTGCAAATGTTTCCCACGAATTTAAAACTCCCCTTTCGGCAATAGAAGGTTATGCCATGCTTTTGCAGGATGATTCACTCTCAAATGAAGATAAGAATGAATACATAAAGAGAATACGCGATAATACCCACCTTCTCTCCGAGCTTACGGGAAATATACTTCTTATATCAAAATTAGACAATCAGAGCTTTACATCTCAAAATAAGGAATTCCGTTTGGACGAACAGATAAGAGAAGCCATTCTTACCCATGAAGTTACCTGGTCCACAAAGGGCACACAGCTTGAAATTGATCTTGACGAAATGACCTATACGGGAGAAGAGACTCTTTTACTTCAGGTGTGGCTTAATCTGATCGGAAATGCCCTGAAATTTACCGATGACAAGGGTGTTGTTTGCATAACCCTGAAAAATAATTCAAGCAATGCAGTTGTTACCGTTTCGGATAACGGCATAGGCATGGATACGGAAACCCAAAAGCATATTTTTGAAAAATTCTATCAGGGTGATACCTCCCATAAAGGTAAAGGAAACGGCCTTGGCCTTGCACTTTGCAAAAGAATAGTTAATCTTCATAACGGTACTATTCAATGCGAAAGCGAAGCAGGAAAAGGAAGTATATTTACAGTAACATTACCTATAAATTAAAATAAGACGGCATCGCCGTCTTATTTTAATAAACTTTCTAAAGTTATATTGTCAAAATAATCATTCAAAAGATCATTTAATCCACTCCACATTTTAAGTGTGGGGCATTTTTCTGCATTTTTACATTTTGGGGCATCCTTTTCAAGGCAGGCAACAGGAGCAAGACTACCCTCGGTAAGCCTTAAAAGATCACCTATTATATACTCATTCGGTTCTTTCACAAGCCTGTAACCGCCACCCCTGCCGTGTATACCCTCAATATATCCGTTTTTAGTTAAAACGGGTAATATTCTTTCAAGATATTTCAGGGATATTCCCTGCTTTTTGGCAATTTCCCTCATTGGAACATAGCCTTTATCCCTGTTTTCGGCAAGCTCTATTAAAACCCTTATGGCATATCTGCCTCTTGTGGAAACTATCATTTTTATTCACCGTACAGATCTGTAGAAAGATAACGGTCTCCCGAATCGGGTAAAAGAACAACTATATTCTTTCCTTTATTCTCTTCTTTTTTTGCTTCCTTGATTGCGGCACAAAGAGCTGCTCCGGAGGATATGCCCGCAAGCACGCCCTCATTTACACCTATCATCCTTGCGTAGCTGTATGCGTCTTCTGAGCTTACACAAACAACCTCATCAACAACCGAAAGGTCAAGTATTTCAGGAATAAAACCTGCACCGATACCCTGAATTTTGTGGGCTCCTGCCTCACCCTTTGTTATAACTGCTGATTCCTTTGGCTCAACGGCAATAATTTTAATATCATTTTTCTTTTCCTTGAGATATTTTCCAACACCGCTTACAGTTCCGCCCGTACCGGCTCCTGCAACAAATATATCAACCTTACCTTCTGTATCCTCGAAAATTTCGGGACCCGTGGTGTCATAATGAGCCTTTGGATTTGCAGGATTGACAAACTGACCTGCAATAAAGCTGCCTTCTATCTGCGCTTCAAGCTCCTTTGCCTTTTCAATAGCTCCTGCCATGCCAAGCTTACCTTCTGTAAGAACAAGCTCTGCACCGTATGCGCTCATAAGTGTTCTTCTTTCCCTGGACATGGTATCGGGCATCACGATGATTACCTTATAACCTCTTGCGGCCGCAACAGAAGCTATACCTATTCCCGTATTTCCGCTTGTTGGCTCTATTATTACAGAATCTTTATTTAATTTTCCTGTTTTTTGTGCTTCATCAAGCATTGCCCTGCCCACTCTGTCCTTTACAGAGCCTGCAGGGTTAAAATACTCTAATTTTGCATACAGCTTTGCCTTGAGTTCATACTTTTCTTCGATATTTTTAAGCTCAAGCAGAGGTGTTTTTCCGATCAGCTGATCTATTGATGTATATATCATAAATTACTTCCTATTCCGCCTTGCATTGGCAGCTTCCGCCTTCAAAAAAGCCTGTAAGATCCATAAACCATTCGTCATTGCTGTTTTTTGAAAATCCTATCATCTTAACAAGATCTTCTCTGCCCACGGTTGCGGCTTTGAAATATGCCTTTTTAACATTGCAAAGATCTATGAAATTAAGGGCGGCTCTGCCCATAACAAAGAGGGCATCGGTATTTTCTATTCCCTTTACATTTTCAATATCGTATATATAGCCGCTGTCACCGTGAATACCAAACTGCAAAACGCCAACAAGCACACCCTTTACATACCCTGCATAAGCAAGGGTTTCTATATCATATTTTATACCGCATTTTTCGCAAAGAGCCTCTTGCTCCTTTTTTTCCTGAACAGGATAAACTTCTAACATTTTTAAGTCCTCTTATTTACCATTTTTTAAGATATTCTATTTCCTCACGGGTGAGCCAGCGCCATTTGCCTGCGCGCAGATCTGTCATTTCTATATCTCCAACCTTAACACGGCGCAGTATTGAAATTTCAAGGCCTACCTGCTCACACATTTTTCTTATCTGACGGTTTCTGCC